>DATCYX010000396.1:0-5048 GCA_036526235.1 Anaerolineales bacterium
GGCAACTCACCCTGCGAGGCCTTCTCCGTGGTTTGTCGGCCAGCCTGTTGAGTGTCATTGCAATTCCCGGCCTGGCCACCGGCCTGTGGATAGGGATTTTCCAGCTGCACGCAGCATACCAGTCTATGTTTACCTTTGGGAGAGTCTATAACGCTCCCCTGTACTATTGGGCCTTTCTCGCCCTGGCTGTGGCCATCGCGACAAAAATTCACGTTCTTTTCAAGCGGAAAGTTGGGGCCACTGACCTGGCGTTCGGGGCGCTGCTGTTGTGGTGGATCCTGGCGGCGGTGTTCAGCATTCTAATGCCGGGGTTTTGCTACCTGCTCATCTGGCCGCTGCTGTTCAGTACCCTGGCCCTGGGTTGGGTTCTCTTGAGGGAGTCCGCTGAAGCAAACTCCTGGCGACGCGAGATGGTACTGGTCGCTGGCGCTGTGCCTGGACTCATCATCCTCACCCCAACCATTAAGGCAATGTCCGAATATGGCCCCATGTCCTTTCTTGGCGTCACCTTCTTGTTCGTCGCGCTGCTCTTCGCATTGCTCACCCCTCAACTCGACCTGATAACCCGGGCGCGCAGATGGCGGTTGCCCGGCGTGGCGCTGTTGGCCAGCCTGGGTTTCCTGATCGCTGGCAGCCTGACCGCAGGCTTCGACGCTGAGCATCCCCGGCCAACCACCATGGCATATCTCCTGAATGCGGATTCTGGGCAGGCCACCTGGTTCAGCCCCGGAACACAGCTGGACGCATGGACCACACAGTTCTATGGCGCGCAACCTGAACGCGGCACCATGGGCGAACTGATCCCCATTGTCCGGAGAAACCAGTATCCGATTCTGCATGGTGAGGCTCCATCTGTAGCGCTGGACGCGCCGGAAGTGGAGGTACTCAACGATCAGACTGCGAATGGTGTGCGGGTGTTGCAATTGCGGCTTCGTTCACCGCGGCAGGCTCCTGTCATTTACCTGGATGTGGAACCACGGGCGGCAGTACGCGCCGTAGTCATTGATGGGCAGCGGATAAACACCCCGGAGTCAGAAGGGAATCTATGGAGCCTGACTTACTGTGCCGTTCCGCCCGAAGGGATTGAAATCACACTTGAGGTTGAGTCATCCCAATCGCTCACCCTCCAGGTAAGTGACATCTCTATGGAACTGCCGGACATCCCTGGCACGGCCTTCACGCCACGTCCGGACGATATGATGCCGATGCCCGACTTTGACTATGGGACTGTAGTGGTCAGAACCCTTGAGATTCCTTAGTAAGAACAAAACCACATATTTACCAACCAGAGAACCACATGATCATGTGGTTCTTTTTTTTCCCTGCGCCAATAGAATACCAATAACGAAATAGATCCCTTTAGAACAAAGTCGGAAATGTCAATCATTGAAACTCAACGGAGGTTTTGAAATGAATAAACGAAAAGAAAAGTATAGCACCGTTGTTTGGCTGGCTCTCGTGCTCCTTGGTGCGCTGCTACTCGCCGGCTGCAGTTCCAGGCTAAGGGTGGGCGAGTTGAAGACTGAATCTCAATCGGTCGAGCTGGGAGACGCCAAGCCGGTCAACGTCGAGATAAACTTCGGCGCTGGCGACCTGCGTGTGAATGGCGGCGCGGAAAAGCTGCTGGAGGCCAATTTCACCTATAACGTCGCCAGGCTGAAGCCAGAGGTTGAGTCCACGGACGATACGCTCATTGTGCGGCTGCCCGAAGACAAAGGTCTGCCAGCCTTTGGAGACATCGCAGACTTCCGTAATGAGTGGGATCTGCGCCTTAACAATGAGGTGCCCATGGATCTGAGCGTAAATGTAGGCGCCGGGACCAGCGATTTAAAACTGGCAGGCCTGTCGTTAACCGGGCTCGATATCCATCTTGGTGCGAGCGAAAGCACGGTCGACCTGAGCGGAAACTGGGTCCGTGATCTTGATATCACCATCGAGGCCGGCGTGGGTGACGTCACCGTGCGACTGCCTAAAGACATCGGAGTTCGCGTCGAGGTCGAGACTGCTATAGGCACGATGGATGCCCCCGGCCTGAAACAGGATGGAAATGTTTACACCAACGCCGCCTATGGTGTATCAGATGTGACTTTGCATATAAAACTGGAGGCCGGCATCGGCCAGATCAACCTGGAAGTAACAGATTAGGCAGGCGCAACTCTTGGCATTGGCCTGCATAGAGCCATCAAGAGTTAAATGCACGTGCAGTGAATCAAGTTGAGATCGGCTAAAAATCGTATCAAGAGAGAAACAAGTAAGTTTGAAGTCAAAGGAGTGAGTCATGAAAAGCAATACATCCACATCGCAAAAAATCGGATGGGTGGTATTTACGATCGGTGGGCTGTATATGTTTGGCTTGGGCTGGTTGTATTCGTGGCAGATGGTGCCCGCAGCCAATCAGATTGGCAGCGATGCCTATTCTGGGTTATTGGGCTTTATCTGGGCTCTATCTGTACCGCTAGGAGCATTCATCGTCGCCGTAGGAGCAGCCCTGATCGCCAGGGTTGAGCGCCGTGTATTCTGGTTGCTGATCCTGTTGGTTGTGCTTTTTACGGTCTGGAGAATAGCCGGCACAACCAACCACATGATTCCAGCGCTCTTTGGGATTGGTGGGGGCTTGATCACCTTGTTTTTCCTCGGGTCGACCTGGCATTGGGCCAGGATCCGTCCCACGCTAACAGGGGCTGGCAAAACAGGATCGGACCTGCGCATGGTCGGATTTATCTTCTTCGTTGTGGCTGCCTGGGATCTGTGCGGCATATTTGGTATGGTCAATTACGTTTTGAGACCCGAGCTGGCGGACAAGTTCTCTGTGCCGATCGGCAGCACGATCAACGCCGCATCAACTGTGATGGTCTTGCTGATTCTGGGTTGGGGATTCACCTTCTTCGGTCAACTGATGTCTCGCCGGGCACAGGCGGTTGATCCTCGAGTGGATCAGGTTCTTCAGATGGCTGCGACTGATTAGAGGAAATAACCCATGATGAAGACAATTTTCAAGAGAACTATCTTCTCGATATTTGCACTGCTGGCTATCGTGCTAGGCTCGACTGTAATTAAGATCTGGCCGGAAAACTATTTCTGGGTCGAGCGTAATAACGCCCGCATGCCGGTATGGGTCAGGGGAAATGTAGCCTCGGGCATCTTTCTCGTATTAAATCATGGTGGCCCAGGTAGTTCCGGCACAGCAGAATCCCTTTTCGAAATTAACCCTCCCAATGGCCAGTTTGACCATGCCTCTCCCCTGCAAGCGCTCGAGAACGAGTACGCCGTGGTGTATTGGGATCAGCGCCATTCAGGAATGTCGAGCGGGAAGGCAGATCCCAATGACAGCCAGATCGAGGATTTTGGCGAAGATCTGTCCCTGGTCATTCGCGAACTGAGAGCACGTTATCATGTGCAGCATCTTTTCCTGATCGGCCAGAGCTGGGGACATAGTGTTGCATTGAGTTACCTGACGCTAATCGATGGTTGGGCAGGCAATCAGGCTGGAGTAGACGGCTATATTATTTACAAAGCCAACAATGAACAAGACATCGCGTATCAGGCTGCCCGACCACGGATCATCCAGTTTGCCAACCAGGAAATTGCCGCTGGGCGTGACATAGCCTATTGGAAGGCTGCCATTCAATTTTATGAGCAAAGACCCCATCTGCGTGATGTCACCGATTTTAGCGCCAACAGCGAATACGCTGATCGGGCTATGCAAGTGTCTTATCCACTTCAAGCGCGTATTTGGACCGCTTTTAAATCATCTATCTTCTCACCCCTTAATGGTTGGGCAATCTACTTCAACTTCAAAAAAACCATCGAAGCCGAAGGATTCATAAGATACGTAACCACCGACACGACTCTACGCCAAACACTACCACATTTATCAATCCCGGTGCTCCTGATTTATGGTGCAAAAGACCTCCAAGCGCCAGTAGAAGTTGGGCAAAGCATCTATCAGGATATCTCCACACCTGAGTCACAAAAAACTCTCCTGATACTGCCCAATTCCCGGCATGGCGCCGAAAGCAATGATGTTCCGTTAATGCAGACAGCTATCAAGGACTTTATTAATCAAACTTTGACGTTGAAGTAAAACATCGCTTCTTTTTCATCTTTGTAGCTATCTGGCGCTTCAACCGCCAGGGGTTTTAATCCCAAAGGAGATATCTAGTGGAAATATCAGATAAACGAACGGACAACCTTTGTTCAGATAACCTAAAAGTAAAAAAAGAGAAATCTCATGTCTACTCAAGAAATAACATCAAAGGATAAATCGCGAGTGCTTTCTACACACCACGAGAAATCCCAGTACAACCTTTCACAGATCCTATGGATATGGGCGCTTGCTTCAATTCCTGGTGCCCTGCTTTTTTGGCTGGGTTTACCGGTCCTGGATCGAATTACTGACATCAGTGTCGGCTATCTGGTGCTGATCGTCATTGTCACCCCATACTTCTGGCACTTTTTGCTGGCCTTTTTGATCCTGAAGAAGGAAGGTGGTGACCTGGATTGGAATACCATCAAGGATCGATTATGGCTGAGAACGACGGCCGATCCAAGAACTGGAAAACGAAACAACACACTCTGGTTTTGGGTGATTCCAGCGATCGCGGTTTATGGGATCACGGCTGCACTCCCATTCTTTCAATCCATCAATGATGGATGGGCACGAATACTGCCGGTGCACGAACCTGCACAATACAGCTTTGATGTGCTGTTTGAAAATCCAGGGGCGCTCATCGGTGATTGGGGATTTTTCCTCGTAGTCCTTGTAGTGAGTATATTGACGATGTCGGAAGAGGTCATATTTCGAGGAATTATGCTTCCGAAAATGAATGGCATATTTGGCCGGGCAGATTGGATTGCTAACGGTGTCCTGTTTGCGCTCTATCATTTGGTGGATAAGCCCTCGGCTATACCTGGCTATCTTGTGTATTCCACGCTGACTTTGGCCTTGCCGGCTCGATTGTTCCGGAGCACTTGGTTCTCGACCGCTGTGCATTTTAGCCAGACATTTTATATTCTATATCTAACCTTGGGTCTTGTATTGGGTTTAG
>DATCYX010000397.1:0-9198 GCA_036526235.1 Anaerolineales bacterium
ATCCCATTCTCATATTGGATAGTATTGGTAATTGTATTAATAATCGCTTGGATCAGTACACGTAAGGTGTTTCCGCGTGTCAAAGGCATGAATTGGCATTTTTTCTTTTTGGGTGGAGCTTTTCTATTAATAGAATTCAAAATCATCACTGAGCTCGCATTACTGTTTGGTTCAACATGGATTGTAAATGCTATAGCGATTTCTGCAGTCTTAATTATGGTGTTGCTTGCTAATTTGCTTATTGCTAAACTTCGGTCAATAAAATTATCAATGCTTTATGTTTTATTATTCCTATCCCTCGCCATAGGATACTTAATTTCGTTAAATGTATTATTGCCACATGGATATTTAACTCGAATAATCGGTTCAACTATCTTAATGGGGCTTCCATTATTCTTTGCCAGTGCAATATTCGCCACTTCACTCAAGCAAAGTAATGAAATCAATTTGGCATTTTCCTCTAATTTCTATGGTTCGGCGGTTGGTGGGGTATTTGAATATAGCTCACTCATAATAGGAATTCATAATCTATTCCTTGTTGGAGCGATGATGTACTTGGCTTCTTGGTTGTTAAAATCGCGACATTAGCTGATTCTCGTAAGTAACCTTCTACTTCATATAATAAACTCGGTGAATCGCAAATTTGATGGATATCCAGCCCTGTTTTCAAATATTGATGGCGTGCCCTTCTGCTCCATGAGCCGCCTCCATCAGCACCTCACTAAGGGTGGGATGAGCGTGGACGTTGCGGGCGATCTCAGCCGTCGTCAGTTCCATCATTTGGGCGATGGTTAGCTCAGGGAGCAGCTCAGTCACCTCCGCACCAACCATGTGCGCGCCCAGGATCTCACCGTATTTAGCATCGGTGAGAATTTTCACCCAGCCAGCTGATTCGCCCATGCCGAGCGCCTTACCGCTAGCCTGGAAGGGGAAGCGCCCTACCTTAACATCATAACCGCGCTCCTTGGCCTGGGCTTCGGTCATGCCAAAGGAGGCCACCTGTGGCTGGCTGTAGGTAGCGCGCGGCATCATCTCGTAATCCAGGGTTACTGTCTCAGCGCCAGCTATGTTCTCAGCGCAGATGATCCCCTGCGCCGATCCAACGTGGGCTAGCATCAATTTGGCGGTTACATCGCCGATGGCCCAGATGCCTGGCACGTTGGTCGCCATGCGCTCGTCGATCTCCACTGCGCCGCGCTGGCTGAGTTTTACCCCCACTTCCTCCAGGCCCAAGCCGCGCCCGTTGGGTGTGAAACCGATAGCCACCAGCGCCTGCTCGGCTTCCAGGGTTTTCTCGCCGGCCTCACTGGAGACCTTGACCTGCACGCCGCCCTTTGTGGCTGCGATGGCTTCCACGCGATGCCCGACCAGTGAAGTTATCTTGCGTTTGTTGAAGGCTCTCGTCAGCTCGGTGCTGACCTCCTCGTCCTCCAGGGGCACCAGCCGCGGCAGCATCTCAACGATGGTCACATCCACACCGTAGGAATTCCACACTGTGGCAAACTCCACGCCGATCGCCCCGGCGCCTATGATAATGACTGATTTGGGCAACTTCTCCTGCAAAATGGCTTCCAAATAGGTGACGATCTTCTCGCCATCGATCTCCCAGCCCGGCGGGACCGCCACACTGGCACCAGTTGCCACAACGATGTTCTTGGTCTTCAACTCCACGATATTGCCATCTTTATCCGTCACGGCAACCGTGTCGCTAGCTGTCACCCGGGCAGCCCCCATGTGGACATCGATCTTGTTTTTCTTCATCAGAAAGCCCACCCCCTTGACCAGCCGCTCAGAGACCTGGCGGCTGCGCTTGACAGCCACGCTGTAATCCAGGGTGAGATTCTCAAACGAAAAGCCCAGCTCCTTGCCGCGCTCGCGCAGAGTGTGGGCTACCTCAGCATTTTTTAACAGCGCCTTGGAAGGGATGCAGCCTACATTCAGGCAGACACCCCCCAGCCACTGCTTGTCGATAATGGCAGTCTTCAGGCCAAGCTGCGCAGCGCGGATGGCACACACATACCCCCCAGGCCCTGCCCCAATTACGATGACGTCATAATCACTCATGGTTACTCCTGAAAAAACGAGAATAAATTATCCGCTCAAAATCATTCTATTTTACTACTCTCCGCTTCCAGCTATCCCCAATTTTGCAGCGTCTCTACCACCTTCGCCAGGAAGTAATCGGCAATCGCTCCATCCAGGATGCGGTGGTCGAAGGTCAGGGATAGATAAACCATCGGGCGGATGGCGATAGCGTCGTTGATCACTACGACACGCTTCTGGATGATGCCCACCCCCAAGATGGCGCATTGCGGCTGGTTGATGATTGGCGTGGCGAAAAGCGATCCGCTGGTGCCGTGGTTGGTAATGGTGAAGGTGCCACCTTTGACATCATCGGGCTGCAGCTTTTTGGCCCGCGCCCGGTTGGATAGATCATTGACCTCGCGAGCCAGACCCAACAGGGATAGGCCGTCGGCGTTCTTGATCACCGGCACAATCAGCCCCTCCTCACCAAGGGAAGTTGCCATACCTATGTTAATCTGGCGATGCAGCCGAATGCCCTCGTCACTCCAGGATGAATTGGCAATCGGGAATGCCCTCAGCGCGCTCACCGAGGCGGAGACCAAATATGCGGTGAAGGTCAGGTTGACGCCGTCGCGAGCGAAGGCGGCTTTATTGGCTTCCCGGTGTGCAGCTACCCGGCTCATATCAGCCTCCATCACGGTCGTTACGTGCGGGGACGTGTGCTTGCTCATCACCATATGATCGGCGATGGCGCGCCGGATAGCTGTCATGGGGAGGATGTCGCCAGGTTGGGACGTCGGGAAACCCGGGGCTGGGGGAGAAGGAATTGGAGATACAGCCGGAAGGGGAGGCGAAACAACTGGTGTGGGTCTCCCTTCGCCTTCAACTTTCATCGTCTCAATATATGCCTGCATATCCTTCTTGGTGATGCGCCCGCCTTGCCCGCTGCCCGGGACTTTGCTCAAGTCGATGTTGTGCTCAGCAGCCATGCGCGCTACAACGGGTGAGATGAATCCTAAATCGCGGTCTCTTCCCGCGGCGGGTGCCGTGGTCACCACCGCTAGTTGGGCACTTTCCGCAGGCGGTGTGGCAAGCTCGATTTCGGGTAGGGTGCCTTGCGCGGGCAAGGACTCGCCGGCTTCCCCGATCCAGGCTAGCAAGCTGCCAGCCTGCACCGTGGTACCTTCCTCCACCAGGATTTCCAGCAATACGCCATCGGCTGGGCTAGGGATTTCTGTATCTACCTTGTCCGTGTTTACTTCCAGCAAGGGCTCGTATTCGCCCACACGCTCGCCCTTGGCTTTGAGCCATTTGGTGATCGTCCCTTCCAGGACCGATTCACCCAGCTGTGGCATCAAGACTTGTACAGGCATAGTTCCTCCAAGATCACCACAGAGACACAGAGTTCGCGGAGTAATTCTCCAATATCATATATCATGCGTTTTATACCTTGTTTCATCATGACTGCACTACTCTAAGTCATCTTTTTACTCTGTGTCCTTCGGTTAAATATACAAGAATCTTTGCGTTCTCTGTTTCTGTGCGGTTAATAAAATATTGGATAGCTACCCGGATCCACCTCGTTCATCATCTCGTACACCGCCTCGAAAATCTGCTCCGCGTTGGGCTTGGACCAGTAATCACCATCGGAGCCGTAAGCGGGACGATGAGGTTTGCCAGACAGGGTACGGGGCGGAGAGTCCAGCCAATAGTAGCCACCCTGCTTCTCGATCACCTCTTGGAACATATATGCAGTTGTGCCACCAGGCACATCTTCATCCACAAATAGGATGCGGCTGGTTTTCTTGAGTGACTCGAGGATGCGCCCGTGAATATCGAAAGGCAATAGGGTTTGCACATCGATGACCTCCGCTTGGATATCCACTTTGCTCAGCAAGTCGGCAGCCTCCAGGGCAATGCGGCAGCACGCACCGTAAGTGACGATGGTAACATCCGTACCCTCTCGGATCGCTTCGGGCACACCTAATGGCACCCTGACTTCGCCAATATTCTCCGGCAGACGCTCGCGGACGCGGTAGCCGTTGAGCACCTCAATCACCACCGCTGGGTCATCGCTGCGCAGCAGCGTATTGTAGAAGCCAGCCGCGCGGGTCATATCCCGCGGCACCAGCACATGCATCCCGCGCACCAGGTGAATCAACCCCGCCATAGGCGATCCGGAGTGCCAGATGCCCTCCAGCCGGTGGCCGCGCGTGCGCAGGATCACTGGCGCCTTCTGCCCGCCTTTCGTGCGCCAGTGCAGGGTCGCCAGGTCATCGGATAGGATTTGCAAGGCGTACAGCACGTAGTCCAGATACTGCACCTCAGCGATAGGGCGCAGCCCGCGCAATGCCATGCCGATAGCTTGCCCGATAATAGTAGCCTCGCGGATGCCGGTATCGCTCACGCGGAAGACGCCGTGCTTCTCCTGCAGGCCGCGCATCCCCTGGTTAACGTCGCCCAGTCGACCAACATCCTCGCCAAAGGCGATCACACGCGGGTCGCGCCCCAGGGCGGTGTCGAAGAAGGCGTTGAGCACCTCGAAGCCGAACACGGATGGCGATTCGTCCGAATATACTGGCTGGACTTTCGCCACCCGCAAGGGCGATTCAGCCGATCGGCTGTACAAATGCGAGCTATAACGCTCCTCTTGCACAGGCTGCTGAGCTTTCTTCCAGGCGATCAGCGCCTGTTTGGCGGGGATCTGTTCGCCGCGCACTGCCATTAACGCTTCGCGTGTAGCCACCATGAGATCCCGACGAAGGGGATTGGGGGTATTGATTAGCTTGCGTTGGAGCGCACTCAACTCACTCGCCTGGCTCGATCCCTGTGCCATTTGCTCAATTAGTCGAACCAATTCAGCCCGCTCGCCCTCAATGGGCGCGATGTACGTCTGCCAAGCCTGCTTGCGGATTTCCTCAACCTGGCCCCGGTCTTCGGCATCCATCTCATCCAACACATCGGCAGACGCAATGTCCTGAGCAATGATCCACTCGCGAAATTTCTTTAGCCCGTCGAACTCCCGCTCCCACTCCAGGCGCTCATTGGTCTTATAGCGCTCGTGGCTTCCCGACGTGGAGTGTCCTTGCGGCTGGGTCAGTTCGTTGACGTGCACGATGGCTGGCACATGTTCATCCCGCACGCTTGCTTCAGCTTTGCGGTAGGTCTGCACCAGGCGCGGATAATCCCAACCCGGCACCGTATAGATATCGTAACCACAATTGTCATACCCCCCACAACGTTCGGGATCGCGTTGGAAACCTTGTAACAGCTCAGAGATATTGGTCTTGATGATCTGCTGCTCGTTTGGCACCGAGATGCCGTACCCATCATCGTAGATGGTGATCAACGCTGGCGCGCCCAGCACGCCGATGGCATTTAGCGATTCCCAGAACAAGCCCTCCGCACAGGAAGCATTCCCAATCGCCCCGAAGGCGATCTCGCTGCCTCCCTGGGATAATTGGTTGAAGCCTTCCAGTTCGGGCAGCTCACGAAACAGCCTAGAGGCATACGCCAGACCGACCAGCCTGGGCATCTGCGCAGCAGTGGGCGAGATATCTACCGACGAGTTCAGCATTTGCGTGAGGTCTTTCCAGCTCCCATCTGGATTCAAGCTGCGCGTTCCAAAGTGGGCATTCATCGCCCGTCCCGCTGTGGCGGGGTCGGCGTCCACATCCGTATGGGCATATAGCTGGGCAAAAAATTCCTGGATGCTGGTGATACCCACGGCAAACATCCAGGTCTGGTCGCGGTAGTATCCCGAGCGCCAATCCCCCTTACGAAAAACCTTGGCCATCGCCAGTTGCACGATCTCTTTACCATCCCCGAAAATGCCAAACTTGGCCTTGCCGCTCATCACCTCCCGCCGTGCGATCAGGCTGACCTGCCGGCTGCGATATGCCAGCCGGTAATCACTTAATATCTCCTGTGGGCTAAGCCCGAGGTCAGGCGCCTCCTCACTTGTCTCAAGCGCTGACTCGATCGTCATCGCAATACCTCCTAAAAACCTTTCCCCATCTAAACCAAACCCGCACAGCCATCGATTAGGTGTTTAAGATTATATCTCCCTTTTTGGGCTTGTTCGGTGAGTGTTTTATAAATTTGCTGCAGCCTTGTCCTGAGAAAGAAGCCGCCAGTTGCACAAAGTAATAATTAAACACAAAGGACACGAAGGAGGTGCAAAGGGTAAAGAGTTTTTAATTTGTACTCTTGGTGTTACGAATAGCCGCCCCGAATATCTCGAGGGAACAATCTCCCCCTTGTGTGAAATTCGCTTATCGCAGGTCGCATGATGTACTTCGCATATGGTTCATGCTACTTGACACCTCCCGCGTCCCAAATCCATCCGCCATCCAGAAAAAAACTATTGACATAGATAATTTTTTTGTCTACAATCTGGTATATACCACTTATGACCACTCCTTCCAATCTCAACCCGCAAGGTCCTGTCCCGCTCTACATCCAGCTCAGAGATTCGTTGCTACGCTTGATCCGCCAGGGCGATCTCAAGCCTCATGATCGCCTGCCCTCTGAGCGTGAGCTTGGAGTAGAGTACGGCATCAGTCGCATGACTGTCCGCCAGGCTATCCAGGCTCTTATCCGAGATGGCCTCCTTTACACACGGATTGGTAAGGGGACTTTTGTTGGTGAGGTGCGCTTCGAGCAGGATCGCACCCTGACCGGCTTCAGCGAAGAGATGCAAAGTCTGGGTATGACCACGTCCAGCCGTGTCATGGACACTGCTGTTCTTCCTGCCACTGCTGAGTTGGCTGGGATACTCCAGGTACATCCCAACAGCGGCGTGATCTGTCTGGCACGCTTGCGCCTCGCCAACGGGCACCTCATCGCCTACGAGAAGGCTCATCTACCCCAATCCCTGTGTCCCGATCTTCTCGAGCATGACTTCTCCAATGAATCGCTCTACAGCGTCCTGCGCCAGGATTACGGACTGAAGCTTGTGACTGCCGAGCAGACTGTAGAAGCCGCCTTAGCAAACCGCCAGGAGTTACGCATGCTGCAATTAAAATCTCCTGCTGCTGTGTTGCGCATGAAGCGCGTTACCCACACCGACCAGGGAAAAGTGGCCGAGTACACAGAATCAGTCTACCGCGGAGATCGTTATCAACTGAGCACCACCCTTCATATCACACAAGATTAATCAGTTCCTGCAAATTTCGCCAACAAAGGTAGAGAGGAGCGCTATGTCACTCAAGATTATCACCGTTTGTGGTGTCGGCATGGGCAGCAGCTTACTCCTGCGCATGTACACCGAAGATGTGCTTAAAGAACTAGGGTTAGAAGCAAACGTAGAAGCCTCAGATGCCACACAAGCCCGGGGAGCGCGCGCAGACTTGATCCTAACCTCCCCTGCCTTGGTAGAAGTTTGTTCCGGCGGCAACGCGCCCGTCAAGGCCATCAAGAGCTTTGTCAACAAGGCCGAGATTCGCGCCGCCTTGGAAGAATTCCTAAGTGAGAGGGGATAGTAGCCGAGTAAAACAAGGTGGAAGGAGGTGAGGAAGCAGATCGCCCTTTGAGTGGATTAGTTGAGTCGTTGTGATTAGTGTAAATGCCCAGTTAAGGAGGGTTTGTCCCTCACAAATATTGCACCAAGATACACTTTCAACGCAAAGTCACCCAGAAGGAGTATGATATGGATATCATCATCAATATCGCCAAATTCATCGCTGATAATATCTTCAGCCAGCCATCGTTATTGGTTGGCTTGATCGCCATGGTCGGCCTGATCGCCCAGCGTAAAGCCTTCAGTGATGTGGTCACCGGCACATTGAAGACCGCCGTTGGGTTCCTGATCATGGCAAAAGGCGCCGACATTGTAGTAGATGCCCTGCTCAAGTTTACACCCATCCTGCAAGCAGCCTTCAATATGGAAAAAAGTCTGTTCGACGCTTTCGGAGGCGCAGGCTTGGGCACCCTGATGGGCAACCATGGGAGCACCGCGGCTCTGATAATGACCTTCGGATTCCTCTTCCACGTCGTGCTTGCCCGCATCACCCGCTTGAAATATATCTACCTGACCGGTCACCTGATGTTCTGGATCTCGCTTGTGCTGGTCGCCGTTATGCTGGAGATCAATCCCAATACCTCCGTCTTAGCCATGGTGGTCGTCGGCTCGATCATTGCCGGTGTTTACTGGACCATCCAGCCGGCGTGGATACAGCCTCTGATGCGCAAGGTGACCGGGACAGATGAGCTGGCCTACGGGCATACCTCAGCAACCAACGTCTGGCTCGCTGGCACGCTGGGCAAATATGTGGGTAAGGCTGACGATAGCACCGAGAAACTCCAGCTCCCCAAGTCGCTCACCTTCTTCCGCGACGTAACGGTCGCCACCGCGGTGGTGATCGCCATCGTGACCGTGATTGCAGCTCTGGTAGCTGGACCAGCTAAGGTCGAATCGGGAACTCTAAACTACGTCGTCTTCGCGGCCCTCCAAGGACTCACCTTCGCCGTCGGCATCGCCGTCTTGCTCACCGGTGTGCGCATGGTATTGGGTGAGATCGTACCGGCCTTTCGCGGCATTGCCTTGAAGATCGTGCCCGGTGCCAGGCCTGCCCTCGACTGCCCGATCACCTTCGACTATGCCCCCACCGCCGTTCTGGTGGGCTTCATCTCGGCCTTCGTCGTCTTCATGGTCTGCATGATCGTGTTTGGTGCCATCGGCTGGGCGGTCATTGTACCGCCCATGATCATGCTCTTCTTCCCGGGCGGTGCTGGTGGAGTCTTCGGCAACGCTACTGGTGGTGTACGCGGCGCTGTCTTGGGAGGCATCATTCTCGGTCTGTTCCTAGCATTCGGACAGGCTATCACTGCGCCTATGTTGAGCACCACCTCTCCGGAACTCGCCCAACTGGCCGACCCAGACTGGTACCTGATTGTCTGGATTTTCAAGCCCGTTCTGTCCCTGATATTGCCTCTCTTTGGGGGCTGATCGGGAATACTCGCATTGATACCCCTCCCTCAATATCAGGGAGGGGAGAAAAATTGGATAGGGGGTTTGCGGGCTCGTAGAACCCTCAGACCCCCAAAGTACCTCTTTTAAGGAAAACGAAAAGGGAATGGCAGAAGTAATATTTGCTGAGCGATATTTTCAAACTGCCCTCTCGATCCTCCAGCAGGTTGTGCGCGATGAATCCAAAGGGATCGATGCGGCCG
>DATCYX010000398.1:0-3961 GCA_036526235.1 Anaerolineales bacterium
TGCGCCTGGGAGTATTGCCGGGGTGGTTGGTAGCGCCCAAATAAAAGGCTATCGTCGCTTCTCGAGTTGAGGTGGCAAGCGATGAGGATTAGCTTGTGACCCTTGAAGATAAACTCACCTGCCAGGGGCTTGCGGCTTTCATTGAAGGCCTGATTCAGTGGGTCAACACGTCCCGGGCTGATAGAGAGTTGGGACCCGTTGGTACCCAGCGTGGCTGTGACCGGAGTGATGGCATCCCCTCCAGGGCGGTCAACAAAGGATAAACCCCGGTCGGTGCGGAAGACAAATCCCACGCGAATATTGCCGCCAAGCTGGCCTCCATCCTGGTCATCCAGGGGATCAATCTGCCGAACCTGGTAAAGCGGTCCGCCCGCCTCTTGGATGGCAGTCACTAGCATCGAGTAGGTGAGCGTGGCGGTCACCACGGCATCATTCAAGCTGCCATTGCTGTCCTGTATCTCCTCCAGGACCAGGATGTCTGGAGAAAGGAGATATCCCACAATCTGCCTGGCTAGTCTGGCGTATTTGCTAGGGCTCTCCTTGGGGTCGAGGTTCTTGGTATTAAGGGTAACGACGCTGAGCTGGTCGGGTGAGGCTTCGGATACCGTTTCCGAGGTTACCCCCGTGGTGGTGATTGAAGGAAAGGGTTCGGTATTGAACAGCTTGAAATTACCCAGGCTGTAATCCAAAACGCCAGTGATCACACCGCTGAAGGTGGCTCCTACGTTCACCCGCGGCTCGGAAGATACAATCGCATCTTCTACCAGAATGCGCTCCGGGTTGAAATCATCCGGCTGAACAACCAAGCCACCGCGTGGTGTGCGCACCCCTGCCAATACCCCACCGTCGCCCAACACGACGATCACCCCATCCTGGCTCGTACCGCTGACGGCAACCGGGTCGAGCACTTTCACACGCATACCCTCCAAGCTCTCGAAAAAATCTAAGCCGTCAGAGGCAGGATCAAAGATTTTGCTATCGTTTACATCGTCATCGCTATCGTCTTCGATAATCTGGTCAGGTGGCACCCGTCCCCCCTGTCCGATCAGTACGGGAGCAGGCAGCTCCACCCCGGTGGACAGGACCTGAATGCTGGCAATTGTCGCAGATATCCAGGTGACCGACAGGCTGCCGGGCGAAAGGCTGAACGGGGTTTCTTCAAGCACCATGCCAGTGACCGATACCTGCTCCCCAACCTGGACAGAGGGCGTGTCGTTCAGGTAGACATAAATCCCTTCTGAGGTAGCTTCGTCGCTATCCGGCGCAGGTTCCTGCATGTAAAAACCGCGCTTCCTCAGAGCGGTAACGACACCTTTGACACCCGCGACCATCTGGTTTTCCAACGGTGATTTATGACTTGCGCCTTGAATGTCGTGGATCGAGATCGAATTCAAGTGGTTCCAGGTTAAGTGACCCCTGTGATTAGCCCGCGCGATTGCAACAGTCATCGACTGAATGCAAACCAGCCAAAGCGCCAGGAAAGTACCAGCCACGCCAAGTGGCAGGCCCAGCCGCAGCCATCGGCGCAGGGTGAGCATACTTTAAGTATATATTGAATCCCCCAGAATGTATCGACCTTGACCGTGCCAGATATATGCAGTACAATCACGGGCGCAAGAAATTGGTTTCGATTGCCCTCGTAGCTCAGTGGATTAGAGCACTTGCTTGCGGAGCAAGGGGTCGCGTGTTCGAGTCGCGCCGGGGGCGCTGATTTTTTAAGGCGGAGATTGGTGGAATACCTTTCTCCGCTATTTTTTCTGACAAGTCACCATTTCGCCCTCCAGGGGGAATTCGCTCAAATGCGATAGCTCCACTTGCAAGCCTGAACATAAGCACAAAGGATTATAATTAGGCTAAAATTTATCCTATTCTCGATATTGAGCCAGCAAAAGAGGGTATCAGGGATCTAATGATCGGTGAGCTTTTAAATAATCGCTATTCGATACAATCCGAGATCGGTCGCGGGGGTTTCGGTGTGGTCTACCACGCCAATGACACCCTGCTCGAGCGGGATGTGGCGATCTCTGGCGTCGTCACTGCTGTACCGCTGCTGATGTTCGCCACGGCGGCGCATCCCGCTGTGGATGGTGGGCTTGCTACAGTACATCGCCACGACCTGCCAGTTCCTGCTGGGCATCCAGGTCTAACGCGAACCGTTCAGCCAGGCGCGGCTGAAGGGGTTTGTGATCATCTGGACAGCGCTGCTGGTGTTCTCCATGGAGGGCTTACTGGCTCACATAGGATGGCGCTCCAAGCGCACAGCCACTGACACAAGCACAGCCACCTAACAGCAAATACAGACTCAATTTGCTAGAAAACCAATCCAACCTGGACCTTTTTGCGTAATATATGGCAGAACGAGCGTAAAAGCGCGGTTCAATACAACCACCAAAGGAGAGGAATTCCAATGTCTATCGTAAAAAACAAACTCACGTATCGATTTTTATTGATGCTGGCGCTGGCTGCATTGCTGGCAGCGGCAGCCTTGCCAGTCCTGGCGAACGGTGGTCGCCCATTGGGCGCCATGCTGAACGGCCCCAACGAGGTGCCGGTGAGCGGTGATCCAGATGGAAGCGGCTGGGCGCATGTGACCCTTAACCAAGGTCAGAATGAAGTGTGCTGGCACATCCAGGTCGAGGACATAACGCTGCCGGCCAGGGCTGCACACATCCATTCCGGAGCGGCCGGAGTGCCCGGTGGGGTCGTGGTTGGCCTATCAGCTCCCAAAGAAGATGGCACCGCCATGGGGTGCACGACTGCAGAGGCAGACCTGATCAAAGACATCCGCCAGAACCCGGGCAGCTACTATGTGAACGTGCACAACACTGATTATCCCGGCGGCGCCCTGCGCGGACAGCTCTTCAAACTGGACGACTGAGCCAAGCAACCAATAAACAGCTGGTACTCCTCTCCAGCTGTTTGCATACTCGTCCCTCCCCCTGCCCCGCCGGATGGCCTTTGCTCCGGCGGGGTGCCCTTTAACCTGGAGAACAGGCGTGAGCATGGCATTGGTTGAAGCAGAGAAAAGGCGATGGGCAGCGTGCATAGGTGCGATACGACTCACAGATTTTCAAACCAGTTGCGCGCCGGGTAATTTAACTGTAAACTGTGCTTATTATTCAATTTATACTAGCTCGCGAGGAGGTCAACATGGAAGCGCTGTACGAATTTGGAATCAGCTTGATCCAAGCACTGCAAAATTTCAGCCCGGCTCTAGATGGCTTGATGGAGTTTTTCTCCTTCCTGGGCACGATCGAGTTCTACATCCTGATCGTGCCTTTATTCTATTGGACCTTCAGCGCCATCCCGGGCAAGGAGAATGGCCAGCTGGATGGCGCTCAGGCCGACATCCACCGAGCCATAAGCTTATTTGAGGACTGCGCTGCCCGCTTGGAACTTGACGATGCGCTTCGCTTGTCGCGCGAGTTCTAAGTTGCCTTTGAATTCGTTCTAGGTGGAGATGTTGAACAGTCTTGAAGCTGTTGTGTTATGGAAACGGTTGACCTACTGATCATCGGCGCTGGCCCAGCAGGGGTATCCACAGCGCTGCATTTACTCCAGCAGGATGCTTCCTGGGCAAAGCGTATGCTGCTGCTGGAGAAATCAACACACCCGCGTCCAAAGCCTTGTGGAGGGGGCATGACACTGCTGGGCTTGCGTGTGTTGCGCGATTTGGATTTTCCGCTTCCTCTCCCCATTTCTCAAGCGCAGGTGAATGATGTACGCTTGAAATATGGCACGCGTACGATCCATGTGCACGGCAATCCTCAAATTGTGATATTTCACCGACCCGAACTGGACGCCTACTTAGCAGAAAAAGCACAGGAACGTGGTGTTACTCTCTGCCAGAACGAAGCGGTCAGCTCATTTCGACTCGAGGATGAGGGTATCAGGGTCACTACCACGCAAGGGCATTACTTCGCCAAGGCAATGGTCGCCGCGGATGGATCGAAGGGTATCG
>DATCYX010000399.1:0-5897 GCA_036526235.1 Anaerolineales bacterium
ATACTACCGTCGGTGATTTGATGCTTCAGATGTCATTAGACTCGAACGAGGTGTTACGACTGGATGGCATTGGGGTAAAAGCTATGGAAGAGATAGAGATAGCTCTGGCTAATCTCACCTTCCCCGAGCCTGAAGCTGAGATAGAACCATCGGCGGAAATTCCAGTTGAAGAGGCTCAACCAGAATTAGTAGAAGCTGTATCCGAGATTGAACCCGAACCAGAAGCTGAGCTTGACCAAGAAGCGGTCTCGGAAGAAGAATTAGCACCGGTTGCTGCTGAAGCTGAACAGGAAGCGGTTCCTGAACCTGTTGTTGAAGGGCAGACGGAAGAAATCCCTGAAGAAGAGCCGACCTCTTTCGACGAACTGTTCAAGTTACGCGCTGACGTAATGGAATTAGTTGACGAAGTGGATGAGGAAGATGAAGAGGAAGGTGCGGATCGACCCGCTCAGAAGAAAAAGAAGAAGAAAAAGAAAAGATATGTTGAGTTGGAGTATGATCCAGATAAGGATGTTGTGCTCGCTCGCAAGAAACGCAAACGCGGTGTGGGCGAGTGGGGAGAGGATTGGTGATCCTCTGTGGCAAGGAGAGCAGGCAGGCGTAAACATATCCCTCAACGCACCTGCGTAGGTTGCCGAGATGTCATGTCAAAGCGGTCGTTGATACGCATTGTACGCGGCCCTCATGGGGTTCAGGTTGACCCGACTGGCAAAATGCCTGGAAGAGGAGCGTATTTACACGACCGACGCTCATGCTGGGATAGAGGCTTAAAAGGGTCTCTGGCTCATGCGCTGAAGGCAACATTGACAGTGGAAGAACGAGAACAGCTGTCATCCTTTGCTGCAACGTTAAAATCATTGGATGATGTTACGGAAGGCTCTTTTTCTCCGGAACAGCAGATTGATGGTAGCTGACCTAGAAAGTTGCAATTTTGGGCGAAGAATGCAATCGCCACTGATGGGCTATGTGATGTAAATCAATAGATCACATGACCCTAATCGGTTATGCCTGAGACGCTCAGATGGGCGCTGAATGGCGATAGCGGCTTCGCTGTAATTTGGAGGTGCACGATGAGTGAAAACGGGCATAAGACGATAGAACTACCGTCGAACATTACAGTTCGAGATTTAGCCCAAGTGATCGATGCTAGTCCCATTGAAATCATCAAAGCTCTGATGGCAAATGGGGTCATGGCGAATATCAATCAATTGATTGATTTCGACACCGCGGCTGTCGTAGCGGCTGAAATGGGCTATGAGGCGAGTCTTGAAACGCCAGAATTGTCTAAAACTGAGGAAGTGGGTGAGATCCCGCTTTGGCGAAGAATTATTGCTGATGAAGATCCAAGCAAACTAGTAGTTCGCCCGCCAGTTGTTACCATTCTGGGCCATGTGGATCATGGTAAAACGACCTTGCTCGATGCTATCCGGCATACAAACGTTGTTGAGGGGGAAGCAGGCGGCATTACCCAGCATATTGGTGCATACCAAGCGGAGCACAACGGGCGAATAATTACATTTTTAGACACCCCTGGACATGCAGCCTTTACCGCCATGCGTGCTCGCGGTGCCCAAGGAGCAGATGTGGTTGTTCTGGTAGTGGCTGCAGACGATGGAGTGATGCCCCAGACACGCGAAGCTGTGGCACATGCCAAGGCAGCCAAGGTGCCGATTGTTGTCGCACTCAATAAGATTGACAAACCCAACGCCGATGCTGACCAGGTAAAACAGCAGCTGGCTGAGATAGGCTTGGTCCCCGACGAATGGGATGGCGACACCCTGGTAGTGCCGATTTCAGCAAAGAAAAGACTTGGACTCGATGACCTTTTAGAGGCTATCGTGCTTGTAGCAGATAACCTGGATATTCGCGCTAATCCGAAAGGGGAAGTGATCGGAACCGTGATTGAGGCTTCTATTGACCGTTCGAAAGGCGTGATGGCTACATTACTTGTGCAGAACGGGACACTGGGAGTGGGTGATGTGGTAATCGCTGGAAACGCATATGGAAGATTGAAAGCGATGTTCGATTACCGTGGTCGTCAAGTGCGTAAAGCTGGGCCGTCAACTCCGGCTTCTGTCATGGGGTTGAGTGATGTCCCGGTTGCAGGCGACTTATTTCAACGCGTTGAATCAGATAGAGAAGCTCGTGGCATAGTTGCAGAACGATTGCAGGCCAAGCAGCAGGCTGTAGTGTCTCAGGAGGCCGCGGTAACACTGGAGCAGCTATTCGACCGCGTGCAAGCGGGGGAGGTGCGCGAGTTACGTCTGATCGTCAAAGCGGATGTCCAAGGATCATTAGAACCGATTATCTCTTCGATTAATGACCTCAGCACCAAGGATATCGCAATTAATATCCTTTACGCGGAAACAGGCAACATCGGTGAGAACGATGTCATGCTGGCGGCGGCATCCAAGGCGATTGTCATTGGCTTCAACGTGCAAGCAGATTCTGCCGCGCGGCGTCTCGCAGAATCGGAGGGCATTTCCATCCGGCTTTATGACATCATATATCGTCTAACTGAAGACATTGAAAAGGCATTGAAAGGCATGCTGGCGCCAGTAGAGGTGGAAACGGTTATTGGTCACGCAGAGGTGCGAGCTGTTTTTCGCATCTCGAAGATTGGGCAAGTGGCGGGTTGTCGTGTATTAGACGGCGAACTCCGGCGAAACGCGCTCATGCGTGTTCTGCGCAATGGCGAGACGGTGCATAAAGGATCGCTGGCATCTCTAAAGCATCTGCAAGATGATGTCCGTGAAGTGCGCACCGGATTTGAATGCGGCGTTGCGCTTAAAGGCTTTGACAGTTTCGAAGAGGGCGACATCCTTGAATGCTTTGTGCTAGAGAAAACGCCTGTGGTGCAGTTGTAACGATCGGGAGGTAAATTGTGGTATCGAAGATGCGCTCTGAGCGTATTGCAGACCGAGTACGAGAGGAACTCTCGGAGATGATGATCTACGAGATCTCGGATCCACGTCTGAGTGGCGTATCAATTACGGACGTGACCGTAGATCGCGAGCTGGCATTCGCTGATATATATTTTTCTTCTCTGGAAGGGACATCCCGGTCACAGGAAATCAAGGAAGGATTTGACCATGCGCAGGGATACTTGCGGCGTGAATTAGCGCGGCGTATTGACCTGAGGAGTTTTCCGCGGCTGCGGTTCCATTATGACCCGACTTTTGAGCGTGCCGAAAACATTGAAAAATTATTTGCCTCTTTGAATCAACCATCGAAGGAACAAGGAGGCGAACAAGATACACAAGATGGCTGAAAGTATTCATGAACAAATTCGAAGAAAAATTCAGGCATCGCGACGGATTTTAGTGGCAACCCACATGCGCCCAGATGGCGATGCAATTGGATCGCTCTTGGGTTTGGGCTTGGCATTACAAGATACCGGTAAAATTGTTCAAATGATTTCCACTGATGGAGTTCCACTTAGTTACCGCCATCTCCCTGGCAGTCAAGAAGTAATTCAACAGCCGGATGGGGAAGTGGATATGGTGATCATTTTGGATTGTTCTGATATTCATAGAGCAGGTAAAAGCCTGAATGGCTTTGGTGCACCTGACTTGAATGTTGACCACCATATAACGAATTTGAATTTCGGTAGATTGAACCTGGTCGATACGAAGGCAGTTGCAACTGCGGAGATCGTTGCAGAAAATCTATCCAACTGGGGACTCTCATTGACACCAGCCGTCGCAGCGGCTCTATTAACGGGCCTTATCACGGATACTCTTGGTTTCCGCACTTTCAATATGACGCCGAAAGCATTGCGCTTGGCGGCAGATCTAATGGAAGCCGGGGCGGAATTGCCTGAGTTATACATGCGCGCTCTGGTGCAGCGATCTTTCGAGGCTATGCGATTTTGGGGATCTGGGCTTTCAAGGCTGGAGAGGGAAGGACAAATTGTCTGGGCTACGTTATCTTTAGCAGATCGCCAGACTGCTGGGTATTCAGGTCGTGATGATGCTGACCTAATCAACGCTCTTTCAGCCATAAGTGATGCTGTGATATCAATTATATTTGTTGAGCAACCCAATGGTAAGGTGAAGGTTAGCTGGCGGTCTCAACCTGGTATTGATGTTTCAGCCATCGCATTGAAGTTTGGTGGCGGCGGGCATGTAAGCGCGTCTGGTGCAGAATTAAAAGGGGACCTAGATAGGGTGCGCGAGGACGTTATCCGTGAGACAAGCAAGATTCTCGAAGAAAAGGTTATCGTTTAATGGTAAAGTGTCGTCCTGCCTGCCAAATCTTAATCCATTCATGGGAGGAGGGAGATATGCCAACCTCTAAAGACTCTGGAATAGGGGAAAGACAATGATGAACAAAGATCATGTTAAAAATGTTGTATCGGGTGTATTGGTGGTGGACAAGCCCATTGGGCTCACATCTCATGATGTAGTGCAGATCATCCGCAGGGGGACTGGTATCCGGCGCGCGGGACACACAGGGACGTTAGACCCACGTGCATCTGGTGTGCTTGTGGTCTTGGTTGGCCCCGCGGTTCGACTCAGCGAGTATGTTTCAGCATCTGACAAGCGCTACCAGGCGACGATTCGGTTGGGTACTGCAACGGATACCTATGACGCAGATGGGACATTCACCACACCCACAATATCGGTGGATGACATTACGGAGGATCTCTTTACCGAAATTTTGGAGAAATTCATCGGCACCATTGAACAGGTTCCGCCTCCTTATTCTGCCGTAAAAGTCAAAGGACGCAAGGCGTACGAGATGGCGCGCCAAGGAGAAGAGGTAGACCTTGAACCGCGTACAATCCAGGTATACAGTCTGGAAGTGTTGGAATGGGCGCCACCTGAGGTCGTTATCGACGTATATTGCTCGTCGGGGACTTATGTGCGCTCACTAGCACATGACCTGGGTCGTGAGCTGGGTTGTGGTGCTTATTTGATCGGGTTGCGGCGGACAAAAAGCGGACGTTTCACCCTACGGGATGCAGTCCCTATGCGACGTCTGCAGGAAGCATTCACTGCTGGCGATTGGTATCGTCACCTGATCCCCGCTGCAGAAGCACTGGCTGATTGGCCTATGGTCGAGTTGGATGCCGACCAGGTCGAACTGGTCCGGCATGGCCATCGCGTAGCGGCAGATCCTGGCAGCAAAGGCTGGGCACGCGGGGTTAGCCAGCAGGGCGATTTGGTGGCATTACTTGAAATTGATCCAGAAACATTGGAATGGCAGCCTAAGAAGGTTTTCTTCCAGTCATGATATGCGACATTATCGTTTATTGGACGGCGTCTCCTTAAAAGATGTCTGGCTAACGATTGGTACGTTCGATGGTGTCCATCTCGGTCACCAAGAGATCATCCGTAGAGTTGTTGGTGGAGCCCGGCAATCCGGTGTCCCGGCGGTGGCGGTTACTTTTTATCCCCCGCCAACTGTGGTGCTGAAAAAGCGCTCCGATCCCTCCTATCTAACATTTCCTGAACAGCGCGCCCAGCTTCTAGGAGAACTGGGTATCGATGTGGTTATCACCCATCCATTTGATATGCAGGTGGCTGCCATGTCGGCGCGCGAATTTGTAGCTTCTTTGCATGCGCACCTCCATATGAAGAATCTGTGTATTGGCTATGATTTTGCCCTTGGGCATGATCGGGAGGGTAACCAGGCTGTCTTGCATCAATTGGGAGATGAGTTTGGTTACTCGCTCCAGGTGGTTCCACCAGTGCAGGTTGATGGCAAAGTGGTGTCTTCCAGTTTGATCCGCGCCCATCTGGCTGAAGGAGAAGTGGAGAAGGCAGCCCGTTTGTTAGGACGACCGTACCAGCTAAGCGGTGAAGTGGTGCTTGGAGATGGGCGCGGCAAATCGCTCGGTATCCCAACGGCTAACTTAGCTGTTCTGGCTGAGAGTGCATTACCTAAGGCGG
>DATCYX010000400.1:0-2817 GCA_036526235.1 Anaerolineales bacterium
AAACAGAGCCTGCGCCTGGGAATATGTCTCAACCTGGCTTTTGTCCATCGGCAGAAAGGACAGATGATACAAGGTGCCTTCGTGGATAACTACCAACTGCCGGTTTACGTCCTGTCCGCCCAATCCGTCCAACACCACAGCCTGCTCACCATCGATGGTCAGAGCTGTGCGTGTGACCTCCAGCCCGGGTACAGAATAATCCGCCACAAGCTGGTCAGCAACCTGCTCAACCGTCTTTCCTGCTGCCGGCTGTACTATGATGTGCGCCCTCGGTTCAGTGACGTTGACCATCGAGCGTTTGATCAACATGATCTCACTTTCGCTGGGAAGAGCAAGATCGTACTCTACCGGGTATTGCAAACAGTACCCCTGTGTACCTTGGATCAGCAGTCGCGTGTCTTCGGTATCGCGTATGCATTTGACTTCTGTGCGGTCTATTGAAGAGGCTGAGGCGTTAACCACCGGCATGATGATCCCTGCCTGGGCACAAGCTGAAAGTGCCAGCGCAGCAAAAAGCATTATTAGGGTTAAGATTTTGGCTTTCATTATTAGTCTCCTGAGTATTATCGCTGGCATCGAACACCATCTTTTGAAAACCTCTTGGTGTCATAACCAGACATCAGGCATTAGACGCAACATGACCCCACAATGTTCCTAAGATTCAACCAAAATAGCTATTTTTTTCAACATCCCAAGCGCAGCAATATACACCCCCACGAATCGTGATATTCCCCTGAATTACAAGCGATGTGTGTTGTGACTAAAGGCTAATCGCCGCCTGTTTGTAATACCTGGTGCAGTGTCTGGCAGACGTAGTCTACCTGCGCTTCGCTCATCACCCCCGAAAAGGGTAGCGCCAGGCTGCGGCGCCCGAGATCCTCGGTGACAGGGTAATCGCCAGGTCGGTAGCCAAAGCGCTCGACCATGTACGGTTGCAGATGGATAGGCAAGAAGTAAGGACGCGCCGGCACGCCGCGCTCTCCCAAGTCCAGCGCCACTTTATCCCGGTCAATATTTGCAGATAGGCGCACCACGTAGACAAACCAGCTGACGCGCGTAGTAGCCGCCACAATTTGGGGTGGCTCCACAGCAGGAATCTCCGCCAGGCGCTCTGCGTACCAATCTGCCACCCGCTGGCGCTTGCCCAGCAATTCATCCAGCCTGCCCATCTGCACGCGTCCAAGAGCGGCGCTCATCTCGTCCAGTCGATAGTTATATCCCAGGTAGGTGTGCTGTAGCCAGGTATCCCCTGGGGCGCGGCCCTGGTTGCGCAGGGCGCGCATCATGGCGGCTGCCTGGTCATCGTCGGTGATAATCAAACCGCCTTCCCCAGTGGTAATCTGCTTATTGGGGTAGAAAGCAAAGATGCCGTAATCCCCTTGTATGCCAACCGGGCGACCCTTGTATTCAGCGCCCAGGGCCTCGCAGGAATCCTGGATGATCTTCAGGCCATAATCGCGCGCCGTTTCAGTAATCGCGTCCATATCTGCAGGCTGACCGAAAACATCCACCGAGAGAATCGCCTTCAACCTGGAGCTATCTTGACCGGCTTTGCGCGGCAGCCATTTCTTTGCCGCCTCGCCCCCCTGTGTCAGGTCAGCGGCAGCCTGCCTGACCTGCTGAGGATCCAGGTTGCCGGTCTTGGGATCCACATCCACATAGACCGGCACGGCTCGCTCGTAGAGCAGCACGTTAGAAGAAGCAACGAACGAGAAAGGGGTGGTGATCACCAGGTCGCCCTCGCCAATGCCGGCTGCGCGCACGCACAGGTGCAGCCCTGCCGTGCCCGAGCTGACCCCAATGGCGTGCTTCCTGCCTGTGTAGTTACGCACTGCATCCTCGAAGGCTGTGATCTCGCCGCCCATGCTCAAATTAGGCGTGCGCAGAACGGAGGCTACAGCTTCCCGCTCAGCCTCGCTCAGGTCTGGGGACGACATTGGAATCTTGATGGTTGAAGGTTGAAGGTTTTCATTCATCTCTTGGTGCCCAATGATGGATATTCACCGATATTGGTTAAGCTCTTCGTTGCAAAAACGTCCCGCAGGTTTATGATCACACAGGTTTGTTTAAAGAGAACCTGCGGGATGTTTAATCCGGCCAAACCGCCCCTGCCCGCACCACGCCTTTTTCCGGCACATCCGCCTTGACCGTGGCACCGTTGCCAACCCGCGCCCCTGCCCCAATATTAACGCCCAAATTGACAGTTACCCCCATACCGATCAGGGCTCCGCTGCCAATCTGGACCCCTCCTGCCAGCATCGCCCCCGGGGAGATATTGACGTAATCGCCCAGGAGGCAATCATGAGAGACAATCGCTCCGGTGTTGACAATCACGCCATATCCCAGGCGCGCCTCGCTGCCCACATAGGCATGGGCGAATACATGCACACCTGCAGTGAGGGTCGCACTGGGTTCAATCACGGCAGTCGGGTGAGAGAGCGCCGGACAGACGAAGCTGGCCTCCGCCAGGTGATGGAAGACCTTCACCCGCACCGTCACATCCCCGATACCACCCACAGCGTTGGCAGCCAGGTGTACACCCTGGGCGTGTATTTCCGGTAATACCTCCGAACCACCCAGCACCGGCACGCCCATAATCAACTGACCTTTCGGCAAGCCATCGTCCACGAAGCCCACGACCCGGTAGGTGCCCAGCGCCCGCAACAAGTCCACCAGCGACTTGCCGTGCCCTCCACCGCCATACACAATGATCGCATGCGGATCGAAGGCGCTGGCAGGCTGGGCCTCCGCCTGCAGATAGGTGCGCAGTGCGCTCTCGGTGATCAGCGGGCCAACCGGCAGGCTGCTCAGATCCAG
>DATCYX010000401.1:0-6228 GCA_036526235.1 Anaerolineales bacterium
ATGTCTCAGCAGCCCAGGCGTAAACCAGCATGATGACGAATGCGAAACTGATCAAACCCATACTGATCGGCAGCTTTTCCACCCAGGCCCCCAACTTAGGTAACAGCCACGCACCCACCAACCAGGCTCCAACCAGATAAAGAACCATACGTAAAGCGATCCACAGGATACCGAAAATGCTAGCATTCCCTCCGGAGTGGGTGACGGCGAATAACAACGACAACCCCAGAATCACCAAAATATCATCGAATACCGCTGATCCCATCATGCCGATCCCAACTCGGCTGCGTAGCACCTTAAGTTCCATCAGGGTTTGCGCGGAGATACTAACACTGGTTGCTGATAATACCAACCCAACCAGGACAGCAGGTGCTATGTCAAATTCGAACAATAATCCTAATCCTGTACCAAGAACCAGCGGCACCACAACCCCCAGGATACCTGCAAAAACTGCTACCTTGCCAGTTTTGGCCAGTTCATCCAAATGTAGTTCTAACCCCGCGATAAACATCAAGAGAAGTACACCAATCTCACCTAGATGAGCAACGGTTTCTACCAGATGCTCGTCAGAAAAATATGGCAAGTGGAGTAAGTTAAGCAAGGAAGGTCCAATAATAATTCCAACCAACAATTCCCCTAGTACGGAAGGCTGACCCAGAGAGTAGCTTGCGTAACCACCTAACTTAGCGGCTACTATAATCACCCCTAAGGCAATAATGAGTTGAAGAAATGGTGTCGCTTCCATCGGATATCAAACCCCTAATTCTGTACGTGTACGTAGGTAGTGGACAATCTGCTCACGAGAAAGCATCCCAACAAGCTCCTCTCCAATCAAAACGGGCAGCTGATTGATTTTCGCATTATCCATCGTTTGTAAAGCGCTCATCAACTGCGTATTCGGTTCAACGCTGACTAAATTCCTTAGCGGGATCATCGCCTGTTCAGTGGTCGTGAATCGCCACTTAGGGCGGGGGATCTGGGTGATATCTCGCAGAGTCAACATCCCCAATAGCCTCTCGTCATCAGCAACAAAGAAACAGCGTTGACCACCCGTTAATATGTGATCCTCCACTAATTGGTTGATGGTGAGCAACCTTGGCACCCTAGGGCAATCTCGTTCCATGACCTGCGAGACATGGATGGAACGAAGTGTGCTCTGCATGTTTGTTTGAGCATAGGCAGTAGCGGCTGCATTCTGCAAAAACCACCCGATAAAGGCCAGCCACAATCCATTGAGAAATTGACCATTGAAAATGGTGAATACTCCCCAACCAATAAAACCAAATGCGACCAGTTGTCCCGCGTACGAGGCAGTTTGGGTAGCTTTTTGAAAGTTTCCATTAATACGCCAGATAATTGCTCTCAGAACACGTCCACCATCCAGGGGAAATCCTGGGATCATATTGAAGGCAGCCAGCATAAAATTGATTCGCAATAGGTACATGCTCGGCGCGGCCAAGATCGGTATGCTCTGGTCAAACAGCCAGACTACTCCAAACGCACCCGCCAATAACAGGCTGACGATTGGCCCGGCGATGGCAATGCGAAATTCCTCGCCCGGGGAACCAGGCTCCTTACTTATCTGCGCCACTCCCCCAAAGATGAATAGTGTAATTCCTTTGACTGGTATCCGGTTACGGATAGCCACGAAGGAATGACCAAGCTCGTGAGCAAGCACAGAGCCAAAAAACAGAAGGCTGGTGACCAACGCTAAAATGATATAGACAATGCTCGAGAGATTCGGGTACTCCTCAGGGAAGTAACCGCTTGCCAGAGACCATGTCAGCAAGCCGAATACCAAGAACCAGCTTGTATGCAGCCCTATTGGTATTTCCCAAATTTTACCCAGTCTCAAACTGGCATCCATTTTATCCTCCTAGCCTCTTAATATAACATGTCATTAGAGACTAACCTAAATAAATTATACCTATTATGTCAAGTTATTGTCCACATTAAGTCAAGTTTCTAATAAAACTCTTACACTGTGAACCACTCATAACCCATCATCTACGCGAGAAAAGTATAAACCCTAATAGCCGCAGGATTGCGCTGACAAACAACCCAATGCCCAGCCCAAAATGATCAGCAAGTAAGGTTCCCAACATAGGTCCCAACATAGCCGCAAGATGTTGAAAGCTTTGCGCAAGCGACACGAACGTCGCACTATATTGTGGTGGCACGGTCTTCATTAGCTCGTCAAAAAAAACAAGGTCGAGACCAGCCTGGAAAATTCCCGCAAGCCCTGCGAACAGGGCAATCAACTCCACCCGAGTCGTGAGCGCAACAAGTGCTGGGTAGACGGCTAAACCGAAAGTAGTCCTTAGCAACACAAAACGGGAACCTCGCAGTCGCGACCCCCGTGTCCATAGGAAATAACCAACCAGCAATACAGCCGACTGGACCGTGCTGATTATGCCTATCCAGGCATCATTCGCATGAACTTCGCGCACATAATACAAGGGATACAATGGCACAGCAAGCGTGAAGCCGAACATAAAAAACAAGCGCTTCAATGAAAAATTTACGAAAGCCTTCTCGCTGGTAATGAGCCGTATGTAATCCCGAAAACGGTCTCGCCAAGATATCCCCCGAGCAGTTTCCTCTAATACTGCATCTGGCAAGCGAATATGACTTGAATAATAGAAGCTAATTAAGCCCCCAATTGAGAGGGTTAGAAAGGCGAATTGGTAATTCAAGGGGAATTCAATCCGATTCAGCATCTGCCCCACTAACGCCACGGTCAAAGCAGTTGTCACTCCCAAAATAGACCAACGCCTACTCATCAGCTCATAGCGATGCTGTGGGCCAGCAACAGCGTTCATCACAACAGAAAAACACACCGCCACAATGGTTTGTGGCAACGTGGCTGCCGCCCATATCAGCAATATTGAATTTACTAAGTATTTCTCTGGCACAAAGAAGGTAATCAAGCCGGTCATGGCATAGCTCGAGACTACCATCAAGCGGGCTGCACCGAACCAGGGCACTATTTGACGACGGGTTTGCAGAAAACGCCCCAAGGGAATTGCTAGGAGCAAACCAGTGAATGCAGGCATGGAGGTCAGAAGACCCACCTGAACACTACTGGCACCCAGGCGGGTTAGAAACACAGGTAAGAACGGTGCCAGAGCACTTGCCAAGCCAATGCCAATCGCATCGATCTGGACATTAATAAAATTCTTACGTTGAACCGGCGTGGAGCCAACTGGAGCAGGCGACCAGCGTATAAATGTCACTTAGATCCCCTCAATTTACCGAATAGATACCAGTATGGTTGAGGTGGGAAAGCAGATTCCAACCAAGCATCCCAAATGAACTCCCCAGCTTGAAAGGTTGCCTTTAATAGCTGGTCAAGGCCGCGTAACATCTCTTTTTCAGCTTCAGGAGCATGTTCTACATACGGCTCTAGCAGATGCAACATAACCCGACGATTCACTTCGTAAGAGTAGCGGTCGGTGTTGTTCTCTGGGTTGGAGCGATACTCGTCTAAATAGTCTCTCCAAAGTATCAATCGGGCGTGGAATTCCCTCACTGCTTTGCTCTCCCATGCAACCCGCCAGCGGATAGCTATGGACTCGATATCTCCACGAAGTTGCTCTCGCATGGCTTGATGTTGATCTGAGATCGTTGTTGAGTTTAACCGGGCCAGAGATAGTAGCACCCCGCCCAGGGTAAGACTTGGGAATGGCAATTCACCCGCTTCCGGAGCAGAGCGAACCGGCCAGTAGATGTCTGCTGACAAAACATACTTCTCCAACAACTCTAGTGTGTTTTGTAAATAGCTTATCTCATAGGCAGGACCTGGCACTCTCCCTTCCTTTCATTCGACATGCTCCCCCTAACAAAGTTCACCTCCAACACGGCTACCATGTCAATTTACCGATCAGACTCAATGGTTATAGCCATTTGGTTGTGATTAAATTATACCCCCATCACCCAACCAAGCGACTAAGCTGCTACGCTCCCTGCAATCTAGCTCGCTTCACCTAACTGACACACCACATGATAACCTTCATCAAGGATGCAAACGGGAAGACAAATCTGTTGCGATATAATTACACGTATATAGTAAGGTAATAAGAGATTGGATAATCCCAAACAATTATTATCAAATTCGTCACATAATTCCACTTTCTTCGTCATAATGAGTGAAAGACATGCAAATTGATACCACTCAAAGGCCTCAAGCCAAGATATTGACTAAACAAGATATGATTAATTCTTATGAGCAATACAGTCCGGGGATATATCGATATGCCTATCGCCTCTTAGGCGACCAGGATCTGGCTGAGGATTGCGTCTCTGAAACCTTTAGTCGTTTCATCCAGGCTATTCGAAACGGAGGCGGGCCGAGTGAAAATGTGCAGGCATATCTTTACCGGGTGGCTCATAACTATATTACAGATCACTACCGACGCCAGCCACCTCCTCCGCTATCGCTTGAGGAAGATCTGCTTGCTGACAATGACACTAACCCTATGCAACTGATGACAAAAAATATTGAGCAAGAGCGTGTCCGACGAGCGATGCTCCAATTACCGCCAGAGCAGCGGAGAGTTATTATGTTGAGAGTATTTGAGGACTGGTCTCACGAAGAGGTCTCCGCTGTTCTCGGCAAGACTGTCGAAGCAACCCGCGCCTTACAATACCGGGCGCTAGCCGCACTTAGACGCCTTCTAATTGAAAATGAGGCATGAAAGAATAATGACTACACTAAACGATCACGAACAACCCATCGATCCCCGATTGAAAGAATTATTGGATTCGCTTCGCGAGACCCCTGCAAGAAACCCAGAGGCCGAAGCTCGCGGACGGGCAAAATATTTATCTCAACTGGATGCGCTTTTTGACGAGGATACACGTCCGGTAATTCACCAGGCAGGTATATCAGCACCGAAGGAAAGCCGGTCAAAATGGGGCTTCAGCCTGGCTTCACTGCAGCAAAGGCTGGCTTTTACAACCTTCATGGCAGTTCTCGCCATTATCTTGCTACTCTTCGGAGGTGCAGGTGCTACAGCATACGCCTCCCAAGGTGCCCTTCCTGGCGATGCCCTCTATCCGGTAAAAACCAGCCTGGAACTAACCCAGGTCAGGTTAGCTCGTGATGCTGCACGCCAGGCTGAGCTCCACCTATCGTTTGCCGAACGCCGACTGGTCGAAATTGCATCCCTGATCGCTGAAGGGGATTTTGATCACATTGAAACTGCCACCCGTGAGTTTGAAACACACGTCCAAGAAGCCATTCGCGCCCTCGAAACTGTCTCGGCTGGGGATCCCCAGCGAGCTGGCGAACTAGCAATCCAAATCACTTCAGCGCTCACCCGATATGCCGAGATTCTAAAAGGTATGCTGGTCTCAGTTCCAGACACCATCAAGCCATCTGTTGAAAAAGCAATCTTGGTATCCGAGCAAGAAGAGCACGAGGAGGAAATTGAATTCACGGGTCTCATCGAAAGCATATCTGATGAGGGTTATCTCATCGCCGGCCAGCTGGTAGTGATCACGCCCCAAACGGAAATTAAGGGTAGCCTAGACATAGGCGCCATGGTCAAGGTGCACGCCACTCAGGCTGCTGATGGCACCTTGACGGCGCGCGAGATCGAGGTAACCCTGGCAAGTGACGAGAACTTGAACGGGAATGAAAATACCAACGAGAGCGAAGATATCACCAATGCTAATGACAACTTGGGAACTGCAAATCTCAACGTGAACGAGACCGAAAATGAGAATGAGACAATGAATGCGAGCAACGAAAATGAAGGCTTGCAGCACGGTATCGGAAACCAGAACATGAATGACAACACTGGAAGCGGCACCTCAGGTAGCGGTTCCCAAACCAACACGAATAATAACGATAACAGTGGGGGATCGGGTGGTAACAATAACGATAATAGTGGCTCTGGAGGAAATAGCAACGATAACAGTGGATCGAGTGGTGGGAGCAACGATAACAGCGGTTCTGGTGGTAGTAGCAACGACGATGATTAATGCCTAAAACCATCTTCAGACCTCCGAGGCCATTAATCGCATCGACATGCGTTTAACCTCGGAGGTTTTTTGTTCTAGCGGAGATCTGATGACAGGAGACCTATCCGAGAAAAACACATCCAAATTTGAGATGAGAGAACAGATTAAACCACGTGTTCGAATTGTAAGATTTACGCTGGATCATCCTGAGGTGCGGACTTTTCTATCCATTATTGGGATGACCCTCATTTTTATCGCCCT
>DATCYX010000402.1:0-6223 GCA_036526235.1 Anaerolineales bacterium
GATGCTTGTCTTATAGGGGATTAATGTCACCGATCCAAGCGGACCCACCAGCTGGGCAAAGCGGTTAAATGGCTAGTGTTGGTGATGGTGGTGTTCATCCTCACGGGATGAGGGATCTGCTTTTCAACAGCCTGGCTCACCATCATGCCCACAACAGTTCTGGCGCAACAAGACCCTGCGCCAGAGGTTGCGAGCAAGCTTTGCCATCTTCTCTGGAAAGGGCATGGGTTGGTCCAAATTGGTCAAGAAATCGGAAATCGAAGGTCGTCTCATCATTTCACACAAATAGGTCGTGCTTACGGCGACCGTTTTTGGGAAGCGGATAAGCCTGCATGAAGTGATCTTTCTGCCCAAAGAGCACCTGCGCCCAGCGCATCGGGCCGCGGCGCAGTGAGGCGCCGTCGAGCTGGCTGGCATGGCACAATGAGGCATCATCCTTTAACTTAGCCACGGCGCGATAGTCAATCACAGCATGGATGGGAAAATCCCCATCCTCCACCAGGGAAACCAGGTTAATATCGCCATTACGCCCGAGACGGCGCGGGTCTTTGCCCAACCAGGGCATCACACGCACGGCAAAGCGCAGGTAGCCTTTGGGGATGACATGAAAATAGAGTTTGTCTGGCTGGTGGGCAGGCAGCCCATCCACATAGCGGTCTTGCCCGGCAAGCTCAAAGGCCTGCACGGTAGCATTGTGGATAGTGATATGATCCGGGTGCTTGTAGCCGCCAATAGGATCAAAGGTTAAGACAACCTGAGGGCGTAGCTCACGGATTAAATGTACCACTTTCGCCACCACGTCTGCTTGCGGGGCAGCGATGAGGGCCTGAGGGTGCTGGTTATCAGGCATGCCGGGCATGCCCGAATCGCGGTAATCCAGGAAATGCACGCTCGCTAGCCCCAGCTTCTCGGCAGCGCAGCGCAGCTCGGCTTCGCGGCGCTCGGCTTTGGAGTCAAACCCCCGAAGATAGCGTTCATCCACATCACCAGCTTCACCACGCGTGGCACAAACCAGGTGCACTGCCATACCCCGCCGGGCATAAAGGGCCAATGTGCCACCCATCCCAAACGACTCGTCGTCAGGGTGGGCAAGAATAGCAAGAAGAGTGCTCATGTTCATTGATGCAAATTTCAAGATTGTCGATTGCAGATTGCCGATTGTTGATTAATGAGCGAATATATCTTCAATCACCAATCTTTAATCCAAAATCACTAATAGATCGGCATGCTTGGATCGACATCGCGCGCCCAAGAGTTAATCCCACCCTTCAGGTTTTTCACCTTGCGGAAACCAGCGCTGACAAGTAACTCGAGGGCACGAGCTGAACGGGTGCCGGCTTTGCAGAAAACGACCATCTCCTGGGCGCTGTCCAGCTCAGACAGGCGCGCCGCCAGGTGTCCCAGTGGGATGAGTTCGGCGCCTTCCAGTTTCGAGATCTGCAGCTCGTGCGGCTCGCGCACATCCAGCAAATGGATGTGGTTGCCCTGCTGCAGGCGCTGGGACAGCTCGGTGGCCGTGATGTCCCAGCCCCCGCCCACCGAACCCTCTTCATGGTCATGCCCGGGCACGCCGCAGAAGGCTTCGTAATCAATCAGCTCCGTGACTTCCGGATTGGGTCCACAGATCTTGCAATTGGGATTCTTGCGCAGCTTGACATACTCAAAGGTCATATCCAGGGCATTGTATAACATCAACTTGCCGATGAGCGTGTCTCCAATACCCAAGATGAGCTTGAGCGCCTCTGTAGCCTGCAGCGATCCGATGGTGCCTGGGAGCACACCCAGCACGCCACCCTCAGCGCAGGAAGGAACCAATCCCGGAGGCGGGGGTTCAGGGAAGAGACAGCGGTAACAAGGGCCCTCTTTGGCGTAAAAAACACTCACCTGGCCGTCGAAGCGGAAGATGGAGCCATACACATTGGGTTTGCCCAACAGCACGCACACGTCATTGGTCAGGTAGCGGGTGGGGAAATTATCTGTGCCATCGATGATTAGGTCGTAATCAGCAGCGATGCGCATGGCATTTTCCGAAGTGAACGGCTCATTATAGATGTCTACCTGGATATCGGGATTGAGATCCAGCATGCGATCGCGGGCTGATTCGACTTTTAGTGTGCCAATGCGAGAGGTGCCGTGGATGACCTGGCGTTGCAGGTTGGAGAAATCCACCACGTCATAATCCACCAGACCGATACGCCCCACGCCAGCCGCGGCCAGGTACAACGAGACCGGCGATCCCAGCCCGCCTGTGCCGATGACCAGGACTGAGGCGGCTTTGAGCTTCTTCTGCCCCTCCAGCCCTACCTCGGGGATGAGCAGGTGGCGCGAGTAGCGTAAAATTTCTTCGTGAGATAGAAAAGGTAACATAGTCATTTGAGAAATGAGATTTAAGAGTCGAGAGCGACACTCATCTCGAAACTCAACCTCCCGCAATAGATGGAATGAGCATCAACCGATCGCCCTCTTTGAGGGGCGTGTCTAGCCCTTGAAGAGCCTTGATGTTCTCATCGTTGAGAAACAGGTTGACGAACGGGCGCAGCTCAGACTTACCATTAAAAAGGTGCGGGCGAAGCGCCGGAAACTGCTCGACCAAGTCGTTCATGGCGGCAGCCACCGTCTCGCCTCCTAACTTAATCTCAGCCTGTCCGTTGGTATATGTTCGTAAAGGTGTAGGCATTCGTAGCGTAATCATACTTTGGTATTTATTCCTTCTGTAAAATTGCTCCAACTCCCTGCCCTCCTTCTCTTTAAGAAAAGGAGAGAGCTTGCTGGATGTTTATATCGAAAAGTCCTCGCCCCGCCACTGCCCGGATTCGGGAGCGTGTATGTGGGGCAGTTCGGATGCATGCCCATTCAGGCGCGCCTCCAGGGCATCCACGCGCACCAGGAGCGAGGATAATGATACACCAATTAGGTCTGGAAGTGCAGTGTGATTGAGATCCGGGGCATCCGTAGCCAGGTGCGGTCGGCTGCGCGATACGATCTGTCCGGGCACGCCCACCACCACCGAGTTGACCGGCACCGACTTGACCACCACGGCGTTGGCCCCAATGCGGCTGTCGTCCCCAACGGTGATGGCGCCCAACACCTTGGCTCCCGCGCCGATCACCACCCGATTGCCGATCGTGGGATGGCGTTTGCCCTTGGAGAGGCTGGTACCTCCCAAGGTGACCCCGTGATACATCGTCACATCGGCGCCGATCTCAGAAGTCTCGCCGATGACCACACCCATGCCATGATCGATGAAAAAGCCCGGGCCGATGGATGCGCCAGGGTGTATCTCGATGCCTGTCAGGCCGCGCGCCAGCTGCGAAACCCAGCGCGCCAGCAGCTTCAGGCGGCGCGTCCACAACCAATGCGCCAGGCGATGCCCCCATAAAGCATGCAGCCCAGGATAGCAAAACAAGATTTCCAGGGTACTACGCGCCGCTGGATCGCGCTCAAATACGGCAGCGATATCTCGCCGGATTGTCTTCCACATGGTTCACCCCGCCAGTTCAGCAAATAGAGCGGTGCTCAGATAGCGCTCGCCGAAGGAAGGGATGATCACAACGATCAATTTACCCTCGTTCTCCGGGCGGCGCGCCACTTGCATGGCCGCCCACATGGCCGCCCCCGAGGAGATGCCCACCAGCAGGCCCTCTTCGCGAGCCATACGCCGGGCGGTCTCCAGGGCGTCTTCGTTTGTTACGCGCACGACCTCGTCATAGATCTGCGTGTTGAGCACATCGGGCACAAAGCCAGCGCCGATGCCCTGGATCATGTGTGGACCTTTCTGCCCGCCAGAGAGCACCGGCGAGGCAGCCGGTTCTATTGCCACACATCGGAAGGAAGGCTTGCGCTTCTTGAGCACCTCACCGACTCCGGTAATAGTTCCACCTGTGCCAATGCCGGCAACCAGAATATCAACCTTGCCATCTGTATCTCGCCAAATCTCTTCGGCGGTCGTCCGGCGGTGGATTTCAGGGTTGGCCGGATTCTTGAATTGCTGAGGGATGAGATAGCGCGAATCTGAGGCGGCCATCTCTTCCGCTTTACGAACCGCGCCAGCCATCCCCTCGCTACCTGGCGTGAGCACCAGTTCAGCGCCGTAGGCTCGCAGGAGAAGGCGGCGTTCCATGCTCATCGTATCGGGCATGGTAAGCACGCACTTATAGCCCCGCGCTGCGCAGACGAAAGCCAGAGCAATACCTGTGTTACCGCTGGTAGGCTCCAGAATGATCGTCTCGGGACCGATCAGCCCTGCCCGCTCTGCGGCATCAATCATTGACACTCCAATGCGATCCTTAACGCTGTGCGCCGGGTTGTAAAACTCTAACTTGGCGACAATCTCCGCTTTGGCGCCGTCGCTCAAGCGGCGAATGCGCACCAGGGGAGTATTACCGATCAATTCAGTGACATCATTAGCAATTTTCATCTCTGTCTCCCCCGCTCAAGACTAGCAACCCAGGCGCTCAACCACCACTTCACAAGTGGAAGCAGGGCTGATTTCAACAGGACCAGCCATCTTGAACGGCTGCATGAAATTCTCAATATTAGCCGGGCTGTCAGCCTCAGCGATGACCACGAAAGTGTGCTGACCGTCCAACACGGCATCGCCGATCAAGTTGACGCCGAACTTGCGGGCATTCATCGGATTGATATGTGTAAGCAACATCGAGCCCATCTGCGGATCTTTAGCCGGGCAAGTTTCAGGGCTATGCTGGTGACGTACAAAGTAAAGGGACATGGTTAACTCCTATTTGTAATCTCTATTTTCTCTTCATCGAACTGCGACCGATCTTCTACCAAGCGCCAGGCGCGGCTCCCGGCCGCGCGACCGGCCTGCACGCTGGTAATCAGGTAGGAAAACCAGGGCATAGCCCATTGGCGGTCAAACTCGGAAGGCAGGCTGGGATGGTCGGGATGGGAATGGAACACGCCCAGCACATCCAGATTCAATCGATCAGCTTCCTGTTCGCCACGCAGGTAATCCTGAGGGGTAAGCAGGTAGCGGTTGTGCCGGGCAGCGTCCTCGCGGGCATTGACCAACTCCAGGATGGCAGTCACCCGACGCTGCTCACCATCCACTTTGCCCAACAAGAAGCCCGCTCCTTCTTCGGGATAGGCTTTCTCACCGTGAGCGTGAATCTTCTTTAAAACTTCAGATGCAATTTCCAACATGTTTATTACCAAATCTTGTAGCTCAAGCGAAATGCGAGCAACGATTAACTCTCGTTTTAAGCTTCATCCCACAAGGCGTCATCGCTCAGATATTTATAGCCAGCATCAGGGAAAACGGTAACCACCACGCCCTCGTCCAATTCTGCAGCGACCTGCAGGGCTGCTACCGCCGCTGCGCCGGAGGAGATGCCCACAAAAAGACCCTCCTCACGAGCGAGCCGCCGCACCATCGCATAAGCTGCCTCGGTAGATATCTCCAGGATGCGGTCAGGCATGGAGGAGTCATATATCCCAGGTTGGATGGCGGTAGGCAGGTGCTTAAGACCCTCCAGCCCATGGAAAGCGGCGTCGGGTTGGACAGCGATCAGTTGGACTTGTGTGCCACTTCGGCGTAGATAGCGCCCTACGCCGGTGAGCGTGCCAGACGTGCCTAGCCCGGCGATAAAGTGGGTGACCTGCCCGCCTGTCTGCTGGAAAATTTCGGGGCCGGTAGCGTGGTAATGAGCCTGCCAATTGGCAGGGTTGTCATATTGGTTGGCGTAATAATAAGCCTCAGGATTATCCATGGCGAGCTGGCGAGCAAAGCGGATGGCACCATCGGAACCTTCCAACGGGTCAGTCAGGATCAATTCCGCACCCAGGGCACGCAGGACAGTCTGCCGTTCTGGGCTGGCATTGGCAGGCAGCGCCAGGGTGACCGGTACACCGAGCGCGGCTCCAAAAGTAGCGTAAGCGATGCCCATATTTCCGGAAGTAGAATCGAGCAAGCGCACACCTGGTCTTAACAAGCCGTCTGCCTGAGCAGAGCGCAGTATGTTGAGCGCCGGGCGGTCTTTGATCGAGCCACCCGGGTTGAACCACTCGGCCTTAGCGAGCACTTGAACGCGTGGTGATATCTCCGCCGAAACGCGGCGCAGAGGCAACAGTGGCGTGTTGCCCACAGTAGCCTCCAGGCCTGATAGGACGGAGGGAGAAACGATTTGGGTACCGCTATAATCAACTTGAATGCTCATCTACTCTCCAACAAATAAAACAGCCAACAAATAACAAAACAGGCAGT
>DATCYX010000403.1:0-3489 GCA_036526235.1 Anaerolineales bacterium
TGCCGACCCAATCGGTTTCAGGCAGGGGTAACCGGAAGGCAATGGCTACCAGGCTGCCGCTACTGGCGATTACCGCGCCTGCCCAGAAGAAGGTCAGGATTCGCTGGCCTCGCCCCAGGCTGAGCACCCCAAAGAAACTGCTCAGAGCATAGTACAGGGTCAGATCCAGGGCGTTTGGATAACCATATGCAACCAGTATCGCCAGGGATAGCGACGAGACCAGGGCAGGCTCTGCGCCGAATAGCACAGCCACCGTCAGGCCGTAAGCTGCCAATGGAAAGACGTAAGGCAGGACAACGTGCCCCGAGATGATCAGGCGCGCGCTCAGCAGGAAGACCAGGAACAGTACGGTGATGACTGCCAGGCCACGGGCATCTTCCCGTATTTTGGTGTTGTAGCGCAGGTAGAGCAGGTTAAAACCAATCCCCAGGAAAACGATGGCCGCCGCGCTGACCAACTCTTTCCAGTTGAATTGCGTCTGGATTAGCCCCAGCTGTCCCAGGGCTTCCAGATCGGTCTCGGAGATGATCTGGCCGCGCTGCACCACCGTCTCGCCGGCTTTGTATTCCCGTATGATCGGGCTGATCCCATCCAGGGCTTCTTGGCGGGCGTTCTCGGTAAGGGCTTCACTGTAGAAGCTGTTGGCTGCCACCAAAGCTGAGGCGAGTCGGGTGACAATGTCCGCCTGGTCTTCAGGAAGAGATAAACTGACCAGGGAAGAGACGCTGCGCCGGGCATCGTCCAGGCGATCCTCCCGGATCGTGTTACGCATCACTTGTTCCAAGACTACGATGGTCTCTTGCTGGATGACCTGCCAGCGCGAATCGTTGAGGGCCAGGATGCGCAGAGCAGTCTCCTGGCTGAGTTGGATGTCTTCCAGCGCGGCTAGATCGGTTAATTTTTGTTCTATGGAGGCGTAGGGGTCCGCGCGTAGACTGGTGATGAAGGCCAAGGCATTGCGAAGTTTCTCCAGCTGCCGGCGGGAGATGCTGGTGTCGGCTGGGGTATAGACTGGGGCAACAGCCCGAATAACGGCCTCGCGCTGCTGCCCGGTAAGGATTTCGCTCTCGAAAGAGATATCGCGCGGGGCCAGGATATCCTGGATAGCAACCTGTCCAGCTTGCAGGGATTGCGAAGAGCGGGGAATGAGTTGGGGGGCTACCAGCGCGATGAACGAGAGCGCAACGGCAACCACCAGCAATACAATCCTGTAGCCATTTACTTTCAAGATGAAACCCTTAACCTGCTAGCAGCCTGCGCACCGTTTGGCTGGCTACGTCTCCAGTTGCCCGACCCTGCAGGCGTGGCATGAGCACTTTCATCACCTGACCCATCTCACGGATTGAGCTAGCGTTCGTTTCGGCGATAGCCTGCCGTGCCAGATCTTCCAGTTCCTCTGGAGTGAGTTCTTTGGGGAGAAAGCTTTCTAAGAAGGTGATCTCTGCCTGAGATGCGGCGGTCAGGTCGGGACGGTTGGCGCGCTCGGCGTCTGCAATGGCTTCGCGCCGCGTTTTGACCTCTTTCTGCAGGATCGCCATCACCCCCGAGTCGTCCAGGGTAATGCCTTTATCGATCTCGGTTTGCTTAATAGCAGAGAGCGCCATGCGCAGGGTGCGCTTGTGCAGGTCATTGCCAGCGCGCATGGCGTCTTTGAGGGCATTTTCGAGTTCGGATTTGACGCTCATGAGATCATTATACCTAATATTTCATATTCAACAGCATGGGCAGTGGAGGTGAGAAAGGTGCTCCGCTTATACACGCCCCATGACGACGCTGACATTTTAGCCTGAAGTACGCGCCATGCGCCGTTGGGCGGGGCGTGTCATCGCCAGGTATCCCAGAGCCAGCAGGCACCCCAATGCGAAGCATCCCCCCCAAAGGGCCCAGCCTCCGAGATGCTCCAACACCCAGCCGCCGATCATAGGGCCGACAAAGAACGAAAGCCCCCAGGCGGCGCCGAAGACGCCCTGGTACAAGCCGCGCAGCTCTACCGGGGATAGGTCTGCCACCACCGAGGGGGCTACCGCAGCGCCAGCAATCTCGCCCAGGGTCCAGATTGCAACTGAGATGGCGTACAGCAACATGGTTGACGAGATGGCCGTCAGGCCGTATCCCATGCCCATGAGCAAAGCCGCCGCAGCCAGCGCAGTAAAGCGCGGCCAGCGCACCGCCGAGTTGCTCACCGGTATGCTAAGCAGCACGATCAGCGCGCCATTGACAGAGATCACTAATCCGTATTGATCTGGGCGCATCCCATTGGCTTGCATGTCCACCGGCAACGTGACATACCCTTGCATGTAGATCATTCCAAAGACCAGGGCTAACCCGGCGAAGAGCAACAAGAGAGGTTCTTGCCCGAGCTTGGTGATGCGATCTCGCACCGCGGTTCGGGTGGTAATTTGCGCCTCGGCAGGCCGCGTCTCACGCACGCCCCACAACACAATCAGGCCAAAAATGAAGGTGGTGATTGCATCGCCAAGAAACAGCAAAAAGTAATCCAGGCGCGCCATCAGGCCTGCTATGAGTGGTGCAAGTGCGGCGCCCAGGTTGATCGCCCAATAGATATAGCCGTAGGCGCGCGGCCTCCCTTCTGGTCCCACCAGGTCAGCCACCACGGCGTTGACCGCCGGGCGGTACAGATCAGTGAAGAAGCCCTGGAGCAAGGTGAGAGTGGCGATCAGCGCAACCGGGCGCGCCAGTCCAAGGAGAACCATGTTGAGCGGAGCGATCAAGAAGCTGATCAGCATGACCGGTCGGCGGCCCAGGCGGTCGGCCAGCTCGCCGCCTGTCAGCGAAGCGATAAATGATCCGATACCAAACACAGAGACCATCAGAGCCGCCTGGCTGATCGAGATACCCCGCTGGTTAGTCAGGTAAAGCGTTAGGAAGGGGATGACGAAGCTGCCCAGCCGGTTGATGAGCGTGCCCAGCCAGATGAGCCAGTAGGTAGGCGGCAGGTTGAGGTTGAGGCGATGAAATATTCGGTTCATGTCCGGGCTTGAGGCGTGAACAGCGACTGTTTGGACAGAAGGCAACCGGCCTTCGTCTTTCAAGACAAAAGCGCGCTTCTTGGGTCAAGGACTCTCAGGATAAGAGCGGAGCTTAAACGATGCCTAGTAGGCGCTTGGCCAACCCGACAGCCTGGCTGGCGTCTGGGGCATAGCCGTCCGCACCGATCTTTTGGGCGTAAGCTTCCGTAATCGGGGCACCGCCCACCATCACCTTAATATCCGGGCGCAGGCCAGCTTTATCCAGCGCTTCTAACACCGCCGACATGTTGACCATTGTCGTAGTAAGCAATGCCGACAAACTAACGATTTGCACCCCGGTCTCGTTTTGCACTGCATCCACAAACTTCTGCGCGGGTACATTTACGCCCAGGTCCACCACCCTAAAACCGGCACCCCCGAGCATCATGGCGACTAGATTCTTGCCGATATCGTGGATATCGCCCTGCACGGTTCCTATTACGACATTTCCAATCGGTTC
>DATCYX010000404.1:0-4535 GCA_036526235.1 Anaerolineales bacterium
GGATAGCTCATGTTCAATTTTTCGAGCGCTTCTACAATCACGCTGGCGATGACCAGGTTGCGATACCACTTACGGTTGGAGGGGACAACATACCAAGGAGCAACTTCAAGACTGGTCTGGCTGAGAACATCCTCGTAAGCCCACCGATATTCATTCCACAACTTGCGCTCCTTGAGATCGCCCACATTGAACTTCCAGCGCTTATTCGGGTCATCCAGGCGCGCTTGCAGGCGCTCTTTTTGCTCCTGCTGATCAATGTGCAGAAAGAACTTCAGGATGGTCGTCCCCTCTTCAACCAGCAGGCGCTCAAAATCTTTAATTTGCTGGTAGCGGCGCGACCATCTTTCCTTTGGCACCAGTTCGTGCACCCTGACAACCAGCACGTCCTCGTAATGCGAGCGGTTGAAGATGACGATCTCTCCTCTCCCTGGCACTTGCTGATGGACGCGCCATAGATAATCATGGTCAAGCTCCTGCGGGGTAGGAACCTTGAAATTTGCCACGCGCACGCCCTGGGGGTTCACGCCGTCGAAGACATGGCGGATAACGCCATCCTTCCCGCTAGTATCCATCCCCTGCAATACGATCAGGAGCTTATGCTTGTGCTCGGCGTAGAGCAATTCCTGCAGCGCCTCCAGCTGGTCGTTAAGCTCATCCAGCCTGTCTTTACCCTCATCTTTATCGCCCGAAAACTCGGCGGTATCGCCTGGGTCGTAGTCGCTCAACTCAACCCGTGACTCGGGAATGACTCGGTAACGGTCCATAGAGCAAGTCTCCTCCTTCTTGATGTAAATCTTTCAAGCTGTAAGTCTATTCCTAAAAACCTTACCTGTCTAGCCAAGGTATCCTATTATAAAACCATAGCACTGACCCACAAAACATCCATCGAAGCTCCCCGATTCGCCTATCTTTTCATTCAACTGTAAAAGTTCTATAATCAAACTCATGCTGATCGTCTCTGTAGGCATGCCGCGTGCCGGCTCCGGCTGGTACTATAACCTGACTCATGATATGGTTCTCGCCGCAGGCGGGCAGGACGCTCGTCGCATCCGCCAGCGTTACTACCTGGGTCGCATCCTTACCGAGGTCAATTGCAATATTGGCGCGTTTACACCGCCGCGCCTGCTGGCAGTGCTCCTGCCAGCCATGCTGGGCAACACCTTCGTCGTCAAAGCCCATGCCGCCCCCACCCCGCTGGCGCTGGCGCTTATCCGTCGCGGGTGGGCTCGAGCAGCATACATCTACCGAGACCCGCGCGATGCCATGCTGTCTGCCTACGATAACGGGCAGCGCGCCATCAAAAAAGGTCGCCCGAATGCCTTTTCCCACCTGACGGATTTCGACAAATCGGTGGATTTCATGCTGGAGTACCTGCGCATTTGGGAGGCATGGATGACCTGCCCGCAGGCGCTACACACCCGCTTTGAGGATTTCAAAACCAATTATGCTCATGAAGCCAACCGCCTGGCGAACTTCTTGGGGTTAGACCTACGGCAGCCTGCGCTGCAAGCTGTAATTGAGCGCTACCGACCTGAGAAAGCCCGCTCCCAGCAGAAAGGCATCCACTTCAATAAAGGGCAAAGCGGGCGCTACCGAGAGAAATTCACCCCTGAGCAACAGGAGGAGCTTGCCGAGAAATTCGGTCCTTACCTCCAGCGCATGGGATATAAAGCATGAAAGCGCCACGCACGAAATAGTGCGTGGCGCTTTTTTTATAACAATGTTAGAATATGCTCACGCTCGGATCTGCAAATGACCGAGACGCATGACAAGTAAAGTTTTACAACCTGACGCCCTATCTGGCCTCTACCCTTCGAAGGAGAGTACCATGTCCACACAAGCACCTGTTGTATCTCCCCCTGTTGAACGTAAAAAAGTAACCACCCAAACCCTGCGCCGCAAGAAGCAGCGCGGCGAGGTCATTACCATGCTGACCGCCTACGATTATCCTACCGCTCTGGCGGTTGACCAGGCTGGAATCGATGTCACTCTGGTGGGTGACTCGCTCGGCATGGTGGTGCTGGGCTATCCCAACACGCTGCCAGTCACCATGGAGGACATGCTCCATCACTGCCGGGCGGTGTCGCGCGGCGCCAAATTCTCCCTGCTGGTTGGGGATATGCCCTTTATGTCGTACCAGCTCTCCCCGCAAGAGGCCTTGCGCAATGCCGGGCGTTTTTTACAGGAAGCCGGCATGGACGCTGTCAAACTGGAGGGCGGCGCTGAGCGTTGTGACGCCGTGACTGCTATTGTCTCAGCCGGCATCCCGGTCATGGGTCACATTGGTCTCACTCCGCAGAGCGTTAACCAGCTTGGGGGCTTCCGCCCACAGGGTCGGGACATCTCCGCTGCCCGTCGCCTGATGGACGACGCCTTGCGTCTGCAGGATGCCGGCTGCTTCAGCCTTGTGCTGGAGTCGATTCCCACCCGCTTGGCGGCATATATCTCGCAACGCCTCGAGATTCCTACCATCGGCATTGGGGCAGGCGGCGGCTGTGACGGGCAGGTGCTGGTCACCCACGATCTGCTCGGCTTGTTCGACCGCTTCACACCTAAATTCGTCAAAAAGTATGCCAATCTGCATGGCGAGATGGCGCGTGCCTTCTCGGAGTATCGCACCGATGTCGAAGGGCGCTACTTTCCGGCGGCAGAGCACGAGGTGGAAATGCCGGATGAAGTATGGCTGGCGTTTCTCGAGATGGTCGACGACAATCACAAAGGCATAGGCGACAACAACAAGGGTAAAGGGTAGAGATCCCCAATTCCCCCGTCCTATGGTTGGGGAATTATCGAATCCGGGCTATGAAGGAAAATCCCTCCTCCCATCCCGTCCTCATCGTCGGCACCGGTGCCATGGCCTGCCTGTTCGCTGCCCGCCTGTCAGCCGCAGGCTGCCAGGTGACCATGCTGGGCACCTGGCGCGAGGGTCTGGAGGCGCTGCGCCGGCATGGCGTGATCGTAGACCACCCCAACGGCAGCCAGAATACCTACCCCGTCCAGGCCACTGATAACCCCGCTGAATGCAGCGGGGCGCGCTCCGCTCTGGTGCTGGTCAAATCCTGGCAGACCGGTCGCGCCGCACAGCATCTTGAGACCTGCCTGGCGGCGGACGGTATTGCCCTCACCCTGCAAAACGGCATGGGCAATCGCGAGAAGCTGGCTAGCGTATTGGGGGCGCAGCGCGTCGCCCTGGGGGTGACCACAATCGGTGCCAACCTGCTCGGACCGGGCAAGGTGCGCCCAGCCGGCGATGGCGTGATCTCCCTCAGCGTGCATTCCCGCCTGGAATCTTTGATGAGCACGCTGCGCAATGCAGGCTTTAGCGTGGAAAACGCACCCGATCCCGATGCGCTCCTGTGGGGCAAGCTGGTGATCAACGCCGCCATCAATCCGCTCACAGCCTTATTGAGCGTGCCCAACGGTGCCCTCCTGGAGCGCCCCACGGCACGCGCCCTGATGGTGTCTGCGGCGCGCGAGGCAGCCGCCGTCGCCACAGCGCAAGGGCTACACCTGCCTTACTCCGACCCTGTCGGAGCCGTGGAGACTATCGCCAGCCGTACTGCTGCCAACCGCTCCTCCATGCTACAAGATGTGCAGCGTGGCGCCCCCACCGAGATCGACGCTATCTGCGGGGCCATTGTCAGCGCAGGCGAGCAGAGTGGCATCCCTGCGCCGGTGAACCGCACATTATGGCAACTGGTAAAAGCATTGACCCCAGGGGAGATGGAACAGGCTTAGAGATGTCTCTATCAATTACCACCTTGCACCTTTCTGATTGACGATGCAAACGGTCATCACAATCCCCGAACTGCGCGCTGCGCGAGCAGCTCTGACCAATCCCGTCGGCCTGGTTCCAACCATGGGGTTTCTACACGCGGGCCACCTATCTCTGGTGCGCGCCGCCAAGAGCGAATGCGCCAGCGTGATTGTGAGCATCTTTGTCAACCCCACCCAGTTCAGCCCCAGCGAAGACCTGGCATCATACCCCCGCGACCTCGAGCGCGACTTACAACTGCTAGAAACAGATGGTGTCGATTTGGTGTGGACACCCACAACCGAGGTCATGTACCCAAATGGTTTCCAGACCTGGATCACCGTCGATGATGTCTCCCAGCCCCTGGAAGGGGCGATGCGCCCCGGCCACTTCCGCGGTGTGACCACCGTTGTCGCCAAGCTCTTTACCGCCGTTCAGCCGGACAAGGCCTACTTCGGGCAGAAAGATGCCCAGCAGGCCGTGGTCATCCGGCAGATGACCCGCGACCTAAACTTCCCCATCGATGTCGTGGTTTGCCCTATCGTGCGCGAGCCGGATGGCTTGGCGATGTCCAGCCGCAATGTGTACCTTAACCCCACTGAGCGCAAGGCAGCGACCGTGCTTTCACGCGCCTTGTTTTCTGCGCGGGATGCCTTCCTTTCCGGTGAGCGCGACGCCCAGCAACTGCGCGACCGCATTACAGAGATGGTCAATGCCGAACCGCTGGCTCGCTTGCAATACGTCTCCTGTGCCCACCCGGATACACTGGTCGAACTGCAAG
>DATCYX010000405.1:0-23902 GCA_036526235.1 Anaerolineales bacterium
GCTATATTTATGCAGTAAAATCTAAGCGGAATAAGGCCATTTGTCCCAGAATATCAACTACAATATTCTGGTTTCAATACCCCATCACTGGGTGGGCACGAGAACATGAAGGGCTGAAACAGATTGACGAAACTGGCTCTCTACCTGCTGGGAGCTCCGCTCCTAGAGAATGATGGTCAACTTGTCGCGTTTGATACGCGCAAGGCGATGGCCCTGCTGGCTTACCTGGCTGTAACCACCAAGGTTCATAGCCGCGATTCGCTGGCCGCGCTGTTCTGGGCAGATTACGCCCAGTCCAGCGCGCGCGCCGCCTTGCGCCGAACGCTGTCTGTCCTCAACAAGGCCCTGCGCGAAGACACCCTGGAGATCACCCGCGACAGGTTGGGCTTGGCGCAAGGTGCAGCGTTATGGTTCGACGTGGAAGAGTTTCAGCGCTTGCTCAAGGAACGCGAAACCCACGGCCACCCTCAAAGAGAGATCTGCTCGCGCTGCTTGGACTGTCTAGAGAAGGCCGTAGAGTTGTATCGGGGCGATTTCATGGCTGGCTTCACCCTGCGCGACAGCCCCGAATTCGACGACTGGCAGTACTTCCAAACTGATTCCCTGCGACGAGAACTGGCTGGCGCCCTAGAGCAACTGGCTCACGGTCTGGCTGCAAAGGCGGAGTATGAGCGTGCCCTAGTGCATGCACGCCATCGCGTGGCGCTCGACCCGCTACATGAAGCAGCCCACCGCCAATTGATGCAGCTTTACGCCTGGGCTGGACAGCAATCTGCTGCCCTACGACAATACCAAGAGTGCACCCGCATTCTGGATAAGGAGTTGGGGGTGCCACCTATGCCAGAGACCACCCAACTCTACCAAGCCATCAAAGAGCAACGCGCTCAGGAACCCCTCACAACGGAATATCAGTTTGCAGAGCGCCCCCAATCCCTTGAAAGCATTGCCCCTCCACCTTCCCGGGCAGCAGCCCACATGCTTCCCCTGGTTGGACGCTGGCAAGAGATGGCATCTATAAAGGATAATTACGCCGGGATACAGTCCGATGGCTATTTCCAGATTCTGGAGGGCGAAGCGGGTATCGGCAAAACCCGCCTGGCGGAGGAATTCCTGTCCGAAGCGGGCACGCGCGGGGCTTTCTCTATCATGGCGCGCTGCTATTCTGGCGAATCCAATCTGGCCTATGCACCTTTCCTTGAAGGATTACGAGCAGCCTTAGCCCATGCCCATCCAAACTGGCACCAACCAATCCAGGCGCACTGGCTCGTCGAGGCCGCGCGCCTCTTGCCAGAGCTTAGCCGACTGCGCCCCGATTTACCTGCCGCTCCCTCATTAGATAGCCCAGGGGCACAAACGCGCTTTTTTGAAGGCGTGAGCCAGGTTTTGCAGGCACTTTGCGACAGCCAGCCACCAGGAATCTTGTTCTTCGACGACTTGCAATGGGCGGATGAGGCCTCGCTTGACCTGCTGACATACCTGGTGCGCCGCCTGCACGGACGGCGTCTGTTTGTGCTGGCTGTGTGGCGCGGTGAAGACCTGCCAATGGAACATCGGCTGCGCAGGTTGCTAGCCGAGGCGCAACGCAATGGCTACGCCAGCGCAATCACGCTATCTCGCCTGGATACAAAATCGATCATGGAATTAGTGAAGTTCGTAGCTGGAGAAGCGGGTCTCCCACTGGAGAACATGACTTTACGCCTCTTCGAAGAGACCGAAGGTTTACCCTTCTTCATCACAGAATACCTGGCCACCCTGCCGGAGGTGGATACTGGGTTGCAGGACGACTGGACTATGCCGCAGGGCGTGCGCGATATCCTTCACTCGCGCATAGATGCTCTCGATGATGCCGGGCGGCAGCTTCTCCAGACCGCGGCGGTGATCGGGCGTTCCTTCGATTTTGAAACCCTGCAGTATGCCAGCGGGCGAAGCGAGGAGGAAACCACTACGACCCTGGAAGCGCTGATCGCGAGTGGCTTGATCCGAGAAACCCAGCCAGGGCGCGAGCGCCGTGCCAGTGACCTGCTACGCACCCTGGATTATGACTTCAGCCACGATAAAACGCGCGCGCTCGTCTATGAAGAAACCAGCCAGGGGCGGCGGCGCCTGCTACACCAGCGGGTGGCCGATGGCCTGCTACGCCATTCCCGCAGCCGGCAGGGAATGCGCCTGGTTGCCGGGCAGCTGGCTTATCACTACCTGCAAAGCGGGCGCGCCAAAGAAGCTGCAGAGTACAGCAAGCTGGCCGGCGAGCATGCTCGCTCGGTCTATGCCAACGCCGAAGCCCTGGCCCATTACCAAGCCGCTATCGCCTTAGGTCACCCCGACATTGCGGAACTGGAAGAAGCCATGGGCGATCTGTATACCCTATTAGGAAATTATGAGGCCGCACTGGGCAGCTATCAAACCGCCGCGGGACGCTCAACAGCCAGCAGCCAGGGTATTTCTCGCATGCGGCACAAGATGGGGGATATATATCACCGGCGGGGTGAATGGGAATTAGCCGAAGACAGCTTTCAAGCCGCTGCCCAAGACATGAAAGCCCAGGACGATGCAGCACGCCTTTCTCGCCTGTATGCCGATTGGAGTCGAACCATGCGACGGCGCGGGCAACTAGAGCGGGCGCTACACACGGCATCCCAGTCTCTGGATCTGGCCGAAAAGGTAGACGACGACCAGGCCCTGGCACAGGCGCACAATATCTTAGGCATGTTGCTGCGCAGCCAGGGGAATCTGGATGAGGCAATCATGCACCTGGAGCGGAGCTTGCTGATAGCAGAAAAACTACCCGAACCAGGTATCCGCATCGCGGCACTCAATAACCTCTCCCTGGCGTATGCCGACCATGGTGAACTTCGGCGCGCCCTGGCATACACACAGCAAGCACTGGAGCTGTGCGCCATTCAGGGAGACCGCCACCGCGCAGCTGCCCTGCATAGCAACCTGGCTGACCTGTATCACTCTGCCGGGCAGGAGGAACAATCGATGGCGCACCTCAAGCAAGCTGTGGTCATCTTCAGCGAGATCGGAGCCAGTGAGACCGAGCGCCCCAGACCAGAGATCTGGAAGCTGACCGAGTGGTAAAAGGGGACAATAGCTCGCGTTTTGTCGCCCCCCTTATCCCCCTTCCTCTCCATCAACTGCGTAAACCCCTGCTATATTGACAAAATTGACCCAGCAGTATATAGTTAAGCCCGTTTAACTAATTAGATGGATTAACCAATATGCCTTCAACAGAGCAATTTACACAAGTATTACGCGACTGGGCTGAAGTGTTTATGCGCCGGTCAATGAGCGACTTCAAGCGCTTTATCGATGATTCCGGCCTCTCCCCCTCCCAGATCAGCGCCTTAATGCGCTTATATTACGGGGGGAAATGCGGTGTTTCAGACATCGGCAACCACCTGGGAGTAACCAATGCCGCTGCCAGTCAGATGGTAGACCGCATGGTGCAACTTGGCTTGTTCACGCGCAACGAAGACACTGGTGACCGGCGGGTAAAGCAAATTGCTCTCACCTCTCAAGGGCGGGAACTGGTAGAGAAGGGTGTAGAATCCCGACGCCGTTGGATGGAGAAGCTTACCACCACCCTAAGCCCTGAGGAGCAGGATGCGATCATCGCTGCGCTGATGGTGCTAACGGGAGCAGCCCGCCACTTGGAATCTGAAGATATCACTTAAGCCCATCCCATAGCCCCTTTCTCTTCCATAAGATACAGGCAAAAAAGAGAGTCATCCGAAAATCGAGCCAACCAAGGACAAGTTTTTTCGGCAGGGAACGACGGGAAAAGGAGAACTTTTTGCGAAACAGACGCATTAGCAACTCGCAACGCACTATCCAGCGCCAAGCGTTGGGTCGGGCGGTGCGTTACTTGGCACGCTACCGAAGGCAGGCAGTGTTGCCCTACCTCTTCCTGCTCATCGCCGCGCTGGCACAACTGGCGGTGCCGCGCCTGGTGCGCAACATCATCGATGCGGTGGCGCAGGGCGTGATGGCAAAATCCATGCTCGCCGGGCTAGATCAGATCCCCGCCGCCCTTTTACCTCAAGCTTTGCCCACCATCTTGCAAACCTTCGGCCTGCCAAACGATTGGACCGCAGAGCAATTGCTGTCCAAACTGGCAGCCGACATTGCCAATGCACCCCGCTTGATGGTCAGCGCGGCAGTCGCGATAGTGATCTTTGCCGCCCTGCGAGGCCTGTTCGCTTTTCTGCAGGTCTACCTGGCAGAACGGAACTCGCAGAGCGTGGCCTTCGACCTGCGCAACGATCTGTTTGCCAAGATCCAGCGCCTCTCATTCTCCTACCATGACCGCAACCAGACCGGGCAGTTGATGATCCGCGCCACAGACGATGTGGAAAAGGTTCGTATTTTCATCGGCCAGGGCTTGCTGCAACTGGCGGGTGCGCTGGTGTTGCTGGCGGGCACTGTGATACTGCTTTTAGCGACCAACCTGCGCCTGGCGCTGGTCGTCCTGCCTATCCTGCCGGTCGCCCTGGTCTTGTTCATCCTCTTCGGCTCCCTCAGCCAGCCTTTATTCGCCAAGGTGCAGATAAAGCTCTCGACGCTGAACACCGTGCTGCAAGAGAACCTGGCCGGCATCAAGGTGGTAAAGGCTTTCACTCGAGAGCGAAGCGAGCAGGTGAAATTCCAGACGGCTGCCGATGCCTTGATGCACCAGCAGATCGGTATCTCCAGGTTATTTACTTTTCTTTTCCCACTGGTGTTCTTGACCGCCAACCTGGGTCAGGCCTCCATCCTGTATTTTGGTGGCAGGCAGATTATTGCCGGCACGCTATCGCTGGGCGAGTGGCAGGAGTTCAGCCTGTACTTAATTTACCTGTTTTTACCTATTGCCCAGCTCGGCATCATCATCACGCAATTTGGTCAAGCTTCCGCCTCCGCCGCACGCATCTTCGAAATCCTGGATGCACACAGCGACGTGAGCGATCTGCCTGGTGCCATCCAACTGCCGCCTGTACAAGGGAGCATCCGCTTCGAGAATGTCACTTTCCGATATTTCAGTAGCGGAGAACCAGTGCTGAAAAACGTGAGCTTCGAAGCGTTGCCTGGGCAGACCGTCGCCCTGCTGGGCGCAACTGGCTCTGGTAAAACCACCATCATCAACCTGCTGCCGCGCTTCTACGATCCCAGCGAGGGGCGCATTTCCATTGACGATCATGACCTGCGCCAGGTGACCTTGGATTCGCTGCGCTCGCAGATCGGAATTGTCCTGCAAGAGACCACCCTTTTCGCCGGCACCATCCGGGATAACATCGCATTCGGCAAGCCGGAAGCCAGCCAAGAAGAGATAATCGCCGCCGCCAAAGCCGCAGCAGCTCACGACTTTATCATGTCCTTCCCGCAAGGCTATGACACCCCGGTGGGAGAGCGCGGCACCACGCTAAGCGGCGGGCAGAAACAGCGCATTGCCATCGCCAGAGCCCTGCTGTTGGATCCACATATTCTCATCCTGGACGACTCGACCAGCAGCGTCGACCTGGCAACCGAGGCGCAAATCCAGGCTGCCCTGGACGACCTGATGAAAGGGCGCACCAGCTTCGTCATTGCCCAGCGCATCAGCACCGTGATGAATGCTGACCTGATCCTGGTTCTGGATAAGGGCGCTATCGTTGCCCGAGGTCAGCATGCCGAGTTGATGGAAGAAAGCCCCATTTATGCCGAGATATACAACTCTCAACTCATTGGGGATGTGGAAGTTTCAGTGTCACCGCTGGCGAGTGAAGCGTGACCGCACTTCGAAAGACAAGCAGCATCGTGCGCGAACATTACACGCCGCACAATGTAGGACAAGGAATTCAATAAGAAGGTATTTGGGAGCAAAACATGTTCGGTGGACAAGATGGATTGCGCCGCGTGATGAGCCGGGAGACGATCAAGCCTCGCAAAGTGGGCGAGACCCTGGCTCGCCTGGGCGGCTATTTTAAGCCTTATTGGTACGCATTGGTGCTTACGGCGATACTGGCAGTGGCTTCCACCTGGGCACAGGTGGTCACACCAGAGTTAACTGGGCAGGTGGTAGATTGCTTTCTGACACCCGCAGCGGGAAGCGCCTTTACCAGCTTCTCGGGGCTGCCAGGAACGCCCGTCTCGGCTGGGCAGAACGGCGCGGCGGCTGCCAACTGCTGGCTGGCAGCAGGTAAACCATCGGCAGGCCTCAGCCAGACCATCGTTAAAAGCTTATTGTCTGTAGTCAGCTTTCAGGCTCCCAATTTGGAACCCGGGCAGATGAACACCGCTGAGCGCCTGATTGGGATGGGGCAATTGATCTTGCTCATTACGATTATCTTCATCTTTGGATCAATCCTGGTCGGCCTGACCTTTTTCACCATGAGTTGGGCTGGCCAACACGTCTTGCGCTCCCTGCGCGTGGATGTCTTCCGTCACCTGCACCGCCTCCCACTGAGCTATTACGCCGAGCAGGAAGCTGGCGATCTGATGAGCCGCATAACCAATGACTCCGAGGCCATCCAACAGGCACTCAGCTTCGCCCTCGTCAACGTGGCAACCGGGGCGCTGCTGCTGGGCTGGATCGCATACAATATGCTGGCGCGCAGCCTCGTTTTCGGCCTGCTCAGCCTGATCGTCGTGCCAATCATGTCCATCGCCACGTTCTGGTTCTCAGACCAAGCGCGCAAAGCCTTCCGCCGCACCCGCCAGGAGATGGGCAGCGTAAACGCCGAGCTGCAGGAGAGCATCGCAGCAGTGCGAGAGGTGCAGGCTTTCAACCGTGCTGAGGAAAATATTGAGAACTTCAGGATTACCAATGCCGCCAACCGGGATGCTAATATCCGCGCGGTGGCCTTCACCAGCGCTTTGGCGCCCACCCTAGAGGCACTGGGCTACCTGGCGCTGGCTATCGTCACCGGCGTTGGCGGGCTGGCTTTGTTACGCGACGAGCCGCTCTTCGGCACGGCAGTCTCGTTGGGTTTGGTGATCACCTTTCTGGGGTACGTGCAACGCTTCAACCAGCCTATCCAGCAGATTGCCGTGCTGTGGACAAACCTACAGAATGCTATTGCTGGTGGGGAGCGCATTTTCAACCTCCTGGACGTGGAGCCCGCTATCCAGGACTCACCCAATGCCCAACCCATGCCCACCATCCAGGGCAGGGTGGAATTCAATAATGTCTATGCCGCTTATACGAAGGGGCAACCTGTATTGGAAGGCGTGAACTTCATCGCCGAGCCGGGTCAGACCATCGCCATCGTGGGGCCCACCGGAGCAGGCAAGACCACGATCATCAACCTGATCCCGCGCTTTTACGATGTGACAGGTGGAGCGGTATTGATCGACGGGATGGATGTGCGCTATGCCACTACCGAATCGCTGCGCCAGCAGATCGGCATCGTGTTACAGGATACGTTCCTTTTCAGCACGACAGTGATGGATAACATCCGATTCGGGCACCCGGAAGCCAGCGACGAAGAGGTGATCGCTGCCGCCCGCCTGGCACATGCAGACAGCTTCGTCGAGCGCTTGCCCGAGGGCTACCAGACCGTACTAGGTGAGCGGGGCAGCGGCCTGAGCCAGGGACAGCGCCAGTTGATTGCCATCGCCCGCGCCGCCCTGGCTGATCCGCGCATTCTCATCCTGGACGAGGCCACCTCAAGCGTGGACACGCGCACCGAGCGCCTGATCCAAAAAGCCCTTGAGAAGCTGCTGGAAGGGCGCACTAGCTTTGTCATCGCCCATCGCCTGAGCACCATCCGCAACGCTGATCAATTGCTGGTACTGGACATGGGTCAAATTGTGGAACGGGGGGTGCACAGCGAATTGCTGGAACGCAAAGGCTTTTACTACGACCTGTATATGAGCCAATTTAAGCGCCAGGATGAGACGGTCGCGGCTGGTGGGAACGGGCGCCACGCCCTGAAAACAAAAAGTCAGACGCCAGGGTGAGGGGGGCACCCTGGCGTCTGACAAGCAATATATTACTGCAACTCCTCAGAAGAATCAAGACCCATTTCATTGCAATTTCGTTGCAATTTGCAATTCTTAATCTTGGTGCCCCAGGCGGGAGTCGAACCCACAACCTCGGCCTTAGGAGAGCCTCGCTCTATCCATTGAGCTACTGGGGCGTGCGAGGGGATTATAGCATAACCAACAAAAAAACTTCCCGCAGGCTCTGAACCTGCGGGAGAAATTTCTCACTAATCGATCTTCCCTGTGGCGATGGCTTGTTTTACCTCGCCGATGGCTTGCGTCACCTGTATCTCGCGCGGACAGGCTTCTGTACAGTTGAAAATAGTATGGCAGCGGTACACACCCCATTGGTCAGTCAGCAAACTGAGGCGCTCGGCACCTGCCTGGTCGCGGCTGTCGAAGATGAAGCGGTGGGCGTTGACGATCGACGCAGGTCCTATATATTTATCACTTGCCCAGAATGAAGGGCAGGAGGTAGTGCAGGCTGCGCACAGAATGCACTTGGTTGTATCGTCGAAGCGCTCGCGCTGCTCAGGGCTCTGCAAGCGTTCCTGATTGGGTACTGGGTCATCGTTGACCAGATAGGGCATGATGGAGCGATAGCTCTCGAAGAACGGCTCCATATCTACAATCATGTCCTTGATCACGCGCAATCCCAAGATGGGCTCGACGGTGATCTTACTGCCCACATCTTTGACCAGTGCTTTACACGCCAGGCGGTTACGTCCATTGATGCGCATGGCGTCGGAGCCACAGATGCCGTGGGCGCAGGAGCGCCGATAAGAGAGCGTGCCGTCAATGTAACCCTTGACATGCTCCAGCAAATCTAGGACCCGGTCGGTGGACTGTCCCTCAATAGAGTATTTTTCGTAATGGGGCTTCTTATCAATTTCTGGATTGAAGCGAAAGACTTTCAGTGTAATCTGCATGCTCGCCCGCCTTTCTAGTAAACCCGTTCTTTTGGCTGGAATTTTGTGATCACCACCGGTTTGTAACTTAACCGGATCCCATCATCCCGAGTCCAGGCGAGGGTGTGTTTCATCCAGTTCCCGTCATCGCGCTTGGGATAGTCATCTCGGGCATGCGCGCCGCGGCTCTCCTTGCGCGCCAGCGCACACACCGTGGTTACCTCTGCCAGGTCAATCAAGTTTCCTATCTCCCAAGTTGTCAACAACTCGGTATTAAATATCTTACCACGATCGGTTACCTGGACGTGCTTAAAGCGCTCTTTCAGCTCGCGGACCTTTTCCAGGGCGGTCTGCATGCCCTCTTCGGTGCGAAAAACACTCACATGATCGTTCATCACCGATTTCATCTCTAGAGCAATATCGGCGGCTTTTTCGGAACCCCCGTTGTTCAATATGGCATCAAACTGGGCACGCGCAAACTCGGTAGCGTCCTGGGGTAAGCTCTGGAAGCTGGCTCCCTTGGCATATTCGGCTGCCCTCAAGCCAGAATGCTTACCAAAGACCAGCAGATCCAGCAGCGAGTTGGTTCCCAAGCGATTTGCGCCGTGCACTGAGACGCAGGCTGCCTCGCCAGCGGCGAACAGGCCAGGCAGAACAGCATTTTTCTCGTCAATGACTGCCTCGCCGTACTTATTGGTAGGGATGCCGCCCATGGTGTAGTGGGCAGTAGGCTGCACAGGCATGGGTTGCTGCACCGGGTCCACGCCCAGGTAAGTGCGGCAAAAATCGATGATATCCGGCAGCTTGCGCAGAATCTCGTCACCAGTTACCGAGTAAGGTGAACCATCTGGGCGCTTGCGGCCATCTTTGGCTGCGTATTTATTCACCGTCTCCGGGCGAACGTCCAGGTAGAGATAGCGCTTACCGCCGATGCCGCGCCCCTCTTTCATCTCGAGATACATGGCGCGGCTGATTACATCACGCGAAGCGAGGTCTTTTACCGTGGGCGCGTAGGTTTCCATGAAGCGTTCACCCTGATCGTTGATCAGTACCCCGCCCTCGCCGCGCACGCCCTCGGTAATCAGAATGCCCAGCTTGTAGATACCAGTGGGGTGGAATTGAAAAAACTCCATATCCTCAGCAGGGATGCCGCGGCGCATCGTAATCGCGATGCCATCACCAGTGTAGGCATAGGCGTTCGAGGTTAGCTCCCAAATGCGACCATGACCACCAGTAGCAAAGATGATCGACTTGGCGTGGAAGACATGGAACTCACCTGTAAGCAACTCAATCGCCACCACGCCAGCCGCAGCGTTATTGGATAGAATCAGGTCAACCACCTGAAATTCGTCGAAAAAATTGACCTTATTCTTGATGCACTGCTGGTAAAGCGTTTGAAGGATCATATGACCAGTACGATCAGCTGCGTAGCAGGCGCGCCGCACTGGCTTTCCAGTAACGTTGTTTGTGTGTCCCCCAAAGGGTCGCTGGGCGATTCGCCCCTCAGACGTACGCGAGAAGGGCAAGCCCATGTGTTCCATTTCGTACACGGCCTGCACCGCCTCGGTGCACATGAACTCAATCGCATCCTGATCGCCCAGGTAATCACTACCTTTAACAGTATCGTAAGTATGCCATTCAGGATGATCTTCTTCCTCGTTGCCTAAAGCTGCTCCCACGCCCCCCTGAGCTGTGCCCGTATGAGAACGGGTGGGATACAGCTTACTCAGCACAGCGGTGCTGGCAGTTTTGGAAGCGTACAAGGCCGCCATCAGACCTGCTCCCCCCGCGCCGACGACGACAACATCAAATTGGTGGGTCTTCATTAAATGTCTTCTTCTCCTTCAGTCTCAGGATGCCAAGATCACAAATACAGCCGTAATGAGCGAGAACAACCAAAGCAAGAAGATCGCGCCTCGCAGCAGAGGTTGCAGGAACGACTGACCTATGAAATCTTCAAGGACAACGCGCAGTCCATTAAAAGCGTGCGTAGATGCGAAGAAGAATATCATCATCTGCATAATTTGCCAATAGGCAGTCGCCCAACCCACGGCTACATCGGGGATGTTGCTGTTTACCACGTGGTTTGGGTTAGGGAAGAATGACCAACGCATCAAGGTAGGCAAATCGACCTGCGTGCGCGCCCCCAGGATAAAAGCGCCGCTCATCCCAATGATCGCCAGCAAGATCATCGCCAGCCCTGAAATGCGGGTGAAGATCCACATCATGTATTCAAAGCTCACGCCGGGTTGTACACTTCGAGCATGCATATTACACCTCCTGGCTAGATTTTAGCCGCCCACCAGCGAACGCTGGATAAGCAAGTACACTGTCAAACCGTAGACCGGCACGAAGATGAACCACTGCAACCACAAGGCTTCCCGTTCGTAGTTTAGCATCTTCGGCCAGATATCCAAAACAGCGATGCGCAGCCCGTTCAAGGCGTGGAACAGCACAAAGAATGCCACAAAGATCTGGAATACCCAGGATTCGTAAATCGTGTTAATGAACGCAGCGATATCGCTTCCGGTTTGCTGCATGAAAAACGAGGAAATAACATGCAGGCCAACAAACGCCAGGATGCCTAGCCCGGTAACGCGGTGCAACATCCAGGAAAGCATGGGTCCCCCGCCATGATACGAAAGCCCCTGAAAAAAGCCGACTTTCCGATTGATAGCCATAGCGCCTCCTATCACTCATCTTCTATGATGTTCAGAATCTACACAGTAGGGAGTTAATGTTTGGAGCGCAACTTCCCCGCAATGTTTCTTCAACTGCGTAAATCCGACTTTAATAGTATATCTATTATTGCTATACGAGTGCACAAGTAATAGTGACAATTATCACAGATATTTAGTTTCATGTGTCCTTTGAACTTATCCTTATTTTATCTAAAATAGAAAGGTATTTGAACATATTAATCGCACAAATCATCGAGCAAAAGGGGAATTCGCATGACTAACTCACCCCATCTTGATCGCCGCCAGTTCGTCAATGTCGTTTTGACATTCCTGAGCGCCATCATTGGGGCTGTGCTGGGATTGCCAGCAATAGGCTACCTGATCTCACCGGCTACCAAAGTCCAAAAGAAAGACGAGTGGATCACCCTCGGGCCTCTAGAGAAATATCAAGTGGGCACTCCAACTCTATTCAGCTTCAACCGCACCTCCATAAATGGGTGGGAAAAGACCGTCAACAGTTATGGGGCATATGTGGTTCGGTTCAGCCCAGATAACATAAAAGTATTTTCCAATATGTGCACGCATCTGAGCTGCCGGGTTAACTGGAAAGAGGACCTTAAAGAATATATTTGCCCATGCCACGATGGACGCTTCGACTATGAGGGTAAGATCACGGCAGGCCCACCGCCGCAAGAAATGCACGAATACGAGACCAAGATAGAGGATGGCAACCTGTTCATCCATTTCCTAGAGAGTTAGCCATGGCTGCAAAAATCTTCGCCTGGATCGACGAACGTATGGGTATAACGTCGATCTACAATCTCGTTCTGGACCGTGCTGTGCCCAAGGTGAACTGGTGGTACACCTTAGGCAGCGCCTCGCTCTTCCTGTTCGCCCTTCAAGGAGTAACCGGCATCTTCCTGGCAGTATATTACGTGCCATCGCCCGACCATGCCTACGAGAGTATCCAGTACATCATGAACAACGTTGCGTTCGGTTGGCTGATCCGGGGCATCCACCATTGGGGTGCCAGCCTGATGGTGCTCTTTGTGTTTATCCATATGCTGCGCACATTTTACTATGCAGCCTACAAGTTCCCCCGAGAGATCACCTGGCTGACCGGCGTCGTGCTGTTTCTGGCGACCTTGGGCATGGGCTTCACTGGATACCTGCTACCCTGGAACCAGCGGGCTTACTGGGCCACCACAGTCGGCACAGAAATCGCTGGCTCAGCACCATTAATCGGAGATTTTATCCTGCGCGTCCTGCGCGGGGGCAACGACCTAAGCGCCGTTACCCTGGCTCGCTTCTTCGCTGTCCATATTTGGTTCCTGCCAGCAATCATTGCGCTAATCATCGGCGTTCACCTTTACCTGGTCATTCGGCTAGGTATCTCGGCGTTGCCAAAAGAAGAAGATTAATGGACGAGCAACAGAAGGAAAGCTATCTAAAAAAGTACAAGCAAGATAAGAGCCAGGGGGTTAAGTTCTACCCCGACATCATTTATAAAGACCTTTTGGCATCCTTTGCTATCTTCGTGCTGCTGGTTGGGCTGGCGATTTTCGTCGGTGTGAAGCCTGAGCCACCGGCTGATCCGAGCGATTCAGCCTACATCCCAAGACCCGAATGGTACTTTCTTTTCCTATTCGAGCTTCTCAAGTACTTCCCGGGGCAACTGGAATGGATCGGCACAGTTATCCTGCCAACCATCGCGATTCTGGCGCTATTTCTGCTACCCTTTTACGATCGCTCCCCATTCCGCCACTGGAAGAAGCGCAAGTTGGCGGTCGGTGTGATGGGCACCATCGTCCTCGCCATCGTAGCACTAACCGTCATAGCCGCTGTCTCTACGCCACCTCAAGAGGAAACCAATCTTGCAACATCCCTAAGTGAGAGCATCCTGCTGGGAGGAGACTTGTATTCTGTCCACTGCGTTGAGTGCCATGGAGCGGATGGCGAGGGCGGAGAAATCAAGGGGGTGGAAGGACTGGAAGGGGTAGTGCTCAAGCCCATCAATAGCCAGGACGAGATGTATACCCGCTCCGACGATACCCTGTACACCATCATTGATTATGGCCAGCCCGACCTGGGCATGCCGCCTTTCGGCGTTGGTTACGGTGGGGAACTACGCCGCGGCGATACACAGGCTGTGGTAAACTTCATGCGCTACACCTGGGACGACCGCGCCGAGATTCCAGAGGAAGTGACTCAAGCTAGTGCCATCCCCACCTTGGCTCCAAACCAGGTGCCGTCTTATGTCGAACATATTCAACCCATCTTCAAGCGCTACTGCATCTCTTGTCATCGACCTGGAAAAAAGAACAATAATTACATAATGCGCACGTACGAGGAGGTCATCACCACGGGCGACCATGCCCCTAATATCATCTCAGGTAATTTAGAGAGTAACACGCTGTTGATGTTAGATCGCCAGGAGATCGAGGCGGGCGGTCCAATGCCGCCTACCAAAGCACTCAAGCCCGAGCTGATCGACATCATCTCGCGCTGGATTGTCGCTGGAGCGCCCAACACGCCCGAAGAAGCCGCGGCGCTCACCGTGCGAGCAGACACAGCAATACCCGAGGGAACCCTGCCAGCTACTACAACACCATAGCTTCATCACTGAGCCAATGCCAAAATCATCGCCATTCCATCGCCGTAAACACTGCTGATCCATCACAGCCGACAACACTACCGCACCGCCGAACATCGCATCAATTTTTCAGCAGGAAGCGAGGGATCCCTCGGATTGCAAAGCCCCCCAAGTATGGGGGGCTTTTCTTATCAATCAGAAAGATTTATTACCCTAACCGGACACCGCCAACAATGGCAATTGCACCGATCGCCGACACCACCAGCCAAAAGACGATCAGAATCCAATTGAGCTTTCTCTTCAATTTTTCGTTGTGAATGTAGTCATGGATCACCTGGCGCAGACCATTCACGCCATGGGCAAAGGCAAAAGCCAGCAGCAAGAAATCGTAGGTGCGCCAAGCCAGCGAAGCCCAGCGCATAGCGACATAATCCAGATCGATGCTATGCACACCCACCAGTACATCTTGGATCGCGACATGTCCCCAAGCCAAAGGGATGAGCAGCAAACCGCTGTAGCGCATCCACTTCCAGGCGACAACTTCAGCCTGATTTCCGGTTGTTGTTTTGATTTGTTCTGCTAGTTGAGTCATTTTCTGCTTAGATTCCTAAAAAATAAAAAATCATTCCTCATCAAGGTGATACTCAGTCGGGCTACACTGGATGGACCTTAGCGATCATTCTTAGACTAAAATGCGCCATCACCCAACTACCTGAGCACTAAAAATTATGAATGATCAGGCTGCGGGCCATTAGAAATGCCGCTGGTAACCACAGCAAGATGGCGACCACCAGGGTAACCAGGGCAGTTCTCTCCTGTGGTCCAGATTGCCACCACTTCGGCGAAAACAGGTCAAAGATAGCGATGCGCGCTCCGTTAACTCCATGGTAGATCACACTGAAAACCAGGATGATCTCGCCAATCATCATCGGGGTGGAGCGGTACAGTTCGATCGCATGTTGGTATAGCTCCGGAAAGAAATATACTGTTGACGTATCCAGGATGTGGATGGCCAGGAAAAGCAGCGTACCCAGGCCGGTTAAGCGATGAAGGATGAAACTTAACTGACCGGTACGCATGCGATAACTGGCAAATCCGTTGATTGTGGTTCGAACCGAATCCATGAGGGAGACGCTCCTGTTCTAAAAGATATAAGGAATGCTAATATACTGTTGTTTTGATTCGAAATATTTTACTATGTAATCATTAAACCCATTTAAGATCAGAACGGGAACCAATTAATTGAAGGCCAATTCCAATTAAGAGGAAGAAATCCCTGGCGATGCGCTCGACGATCTCCTGCTGGCAGCCATTGATCTGCCTGAGGGGCGGGACACCAAGCTGGCTCTGATCCGCTCCGCGGCCAAGCCTATGCCATCAAAGTAGATTATCTAATCCTGCATGTGTTTAATCACCGCGTCCCCGTACTCGGAGCACTTGAGCAGTGTGGCGCCTTCCATCAGGCGGTGAAAGTCATATGTCACCGTCTTAGCAGTGATAGCCTTCTCCATACCCTTGACAATAAACTGGGCCGCCTCACGCCAACCCATGTAATTAAACATCATTTCGCCGGATAGTATGACGGAACCGGGGTTGACCATGTCCTTGTCGGCGTACTTGGGCGCTGTGCCGTGGGTAGCCTCGAATACAGCATGCCCGGTGGTATAGTTGATGTTCCCCCCGGGCGCGATGCCAATGCCTCCCACCTGGGCTGCCAGCGCGTCGGATAGGTAATCCCCGTTCAGGTTCATGGTGGCGATCACATCAAACTCGCGCGCCCGGGTGATGGTCTGCTGGAATACGATATCGGCGATCACATCCTTGACCAGCAACTGACCAGATTTTACGGCAGCCTCCTGCTCGACGTTAGCAACGTCTTCCCCCTGGGCGTCTTTGGTACGCTCCCACTGCGCCCAGGTGTAAACCCGCTCGCCGAACTCCTTCTCCGCAATTTCATATCCCCAGTTGCGGAAAGCACCTTCCGTGAATTTCATGATGTTACCCTTGTGTACCAGGGTCACGCTGCGACGCGAATTCTCTAACGCCCAGCGGATGGCCGCTCGTACCAAGCGAGCCGTCCCCTCTTTGGAGATCGGCTTCAGGCCGATCCCGGCTGTATCAGGGAAGCGGATTTTGGCGTAATCTTCCGGAAAATGCTCTTTCAATAATCGCTTGAAGCGCTGGTTATCTTCCCCTCCATCTTCAAACTCGATGCCCGTGTAGATGTCTTCGGTGTTCTCGCGGAAGACAACCATGTCCACGTATTCCGGATGCTTGACCGGGGAAGGCACGCCATTGAAATAGCGCACGGGTCGCTGGCAAACGTACAGGTCAAGGGCTTTACGCAGGGCAACGTTCAGAGAACGGATGCCACCACCGATGGGTGTGGTCAAGGGGCCTTTGATGCCCACCAAATACTCGCGAAAGGCCTCCACGGTTTCTTCAGGCAGCCAAGAACCGAATTTATCGAAGGCTTTCTGACCAGCGTAGACCTCCATCCAATGGATCTTGCGCCTGCCTCGATAGGCTTTCTGTACGGCAGCATCAAACACGCGCTGCGACGCCCGCCAGATATCGCGTCCGGTGCCATCTCCTTCGACGAAGGGGATAATGGGATGATCCGGCACCTGCAGCAACCCATCTCGGATGGTAATTGTCTCTCCGCCCACTGGCGCTTTTATTGTATTGGAACTCATGAAATGCTCTCCCTTGTATTTAGATAACCGCAAGACAATTAAACCACAAAGGACACAAGTACACAAAGAGTATTTTGAAAATAGCTTTAACAAATAAAACCAACGTAACTACTTGCCCATCTTCCCTTTCCAGTGAGAAAGGGAAGAAGAGAGTCAAGGTTTTCACCTAGATGGTTTGGATTGATCGACATTGAAAAACTGTGAGTTAAAAGTGAAAATAGCTTGCCAACCATGCAAATATTTGTTATGATTACTTGTAGGTGGGGAGTAGCTGCCTGCCATCTAGGTAGGGGAACTGTCGTCATCACGGAATTTTTCCCGGCAGTTCAATTGCTTTCCTCGATTCAGCCAGACCACCATGACGATAGTTGTGGTGGTTTGTATCTTAATAGGGCTCCAATGCACAGGCTTTCGTTAGATGACTTTCTCAATAGAGCACAACGCAAAACAAAGGAGAAGCTATGTACATGCGATGGCTAAGCCAGTTCATGTTATTGAGACTGGTTGATTTGGTCCTCTTGGTGTTTTTTCTCATCGCCTTGATCCATCAACCCATACGAAAGCTCATCATTCGCCTCCAGAGGTAAAGTTGGGTATGAATTTTCAGGTTGCCATCTCGGCGCGCGCTAGAAATAAAGAGAATTAAGGAGTAGGCGAGCAATTTGATCTTCCGCCAACCCCATTTGGATAGGGTCAACTATGACAATTGAAATGATTCCAGATCAAGACAAAATTACCGATCTAAATGACGGCAACTCTTACGTACTTCAATCCGAAGAGGTTATCCGGCGTTTAGCAACCTTTTCGGATAAAGGGCTATCCTCGGAAGAGGCAGAGCGCCGTCTGAAAGAATTCGGCCCCAACGCACTCACCGAAGCCCCGCCACCCACCTTCTGGCAGATGCTGTGGGAGCAATTCAACAACTTCGTCGTGATCATGCTGATCGTGGCGGCACTCATCTCGGGCATCTTGGGCGAGTTCATCGAAGCCGCGGCGATTATGGCAATTGTAGTGCTGAATGCCGCCCTGGGAGTCGTCCAACAGCGCCGTGCTGAGCAAGCTTTGGCAGCTCTGCGCAAGCTGGCTTCGCCCGAGGCGCACGTGATCCGTGATGGCTCGCGCCAGGTGATCCCATCCCCTCAACTGGTTCCAGGTGACCTGGTGCTGCTGGAAGCCGGCAACTATATCCCTGCAGATATCCGCTTGCTTGAGGCAGTAAATCTGCGTATCGAGGAGGCTGCCCTGACCGGCGAATCCGTCCCCGTCCAGAAGGATGCTACTGCCCGCCTTGAGTCGGGTATCCCGCTGGGAGACCGCAAGAACACGGCCTTCATGGGCACTCTGGTCAACTATGGGCGCGGGCGCGGCGTCGTGACGGACACGGGCATGCGCACGCAGATTGGCCTGATCGCCGAAATGCTGCAATCGGTGCAACAGGAACCCACGCCTTTGCAGCGCCGGCTAGACCAGCTGGGGAAAACCCTGGGCTGGGGCGCCCTGACCATCTGCGCCCTGGTGTTTGTAGTGGGCTGGGCGCGCGGCTTTAACCCGCTGGATATGTTCATGATCGCAGTAGGGCTGGCGATCGCCGCAGTGCCCGAAGGCTTGCCCGCCGTGGTGACCATCAGCCTGGCGCTGGGCATGCGCGAGATGATCAAGCGCCACGCCCTAATCCGTCGCCTGTCGTCGGTAGAGACGCTGGGCTCGGCGACCACAATCTGCTCCGACAAAACCGGCACGCTGACCCAGAACGAGATGACCGCCACTCGCATGTGGGTGGATGGAAAGTTTATTGAGATCACCGGCAGCGGCTACAACCCCAACGGCGATTTCATTATCGATGGAAAAGCGGTCAACCCCACCGATTACCAGGGGGCACTGACTGCTTTGTGGGTGGCTACGCTCAACAACGACGCAGATCTCGAAATCACCGGTGCCAGCGACGGCAGGCAAACCTATCGCATGGTGGGAGATCCTACTGAAGGCGCGCTGATTGTTGCAGCAGCTAAGGTCGGAGCGCGCACGCGAGAGTTGAACGAGGCTTATCCACGCGTTCAAGAAGTGCCCTTCGACGCCACGCGCAAGCGCATGGTAACCGTGCACGCCCTTCGTCACCCCAAGCCGGAAGATATCTCTCCCTTCTATGATGAGAAGCCACATGGATACGTGGTGGCAGTTAAAGGCGCGCCAGACATTGTGCTCGATCTATGCTCTTCCTACCAGCATATGGGTGATTACCCTACCCCACTGGACGAGTCACAACGCATGCGCATCCTGTCGGCCAATGACAGCCTGACACAGGACGCCCTGCGCGTGCTAGGCCTTGCCTATAAAGTCATCCCGGAGCAGCCCGATATCGAAGACATGCAGGCCCTGGAGGAAGACTTGATATTCGTCGGGCTGATCGGCATGATCGATCCGCCACGCCTCGAGGTGCCGCCAGCGCTCGACGTAGCCGACCAGGCAGGTATCCGCACGATCATGATCACCGGCGATTACCCCAATACTGCTCGCGCCATCGCCGAATCGATCGGCTTGCTGCGCCCCGGGCACCAGGTGCTCACCGGCAGCGAGATGAACCAGATGGACGATCAGACACTTCAGCGCCAGGTGGAATACACTGACGTATTTGCACGTGTCTCTCCAGAGCACAAGCTGCGCATCGTGGAAGCTCTCCAGGCGAATGGCGAAGTTGTCGCCATGACCGGCGACGGGGTGAATGACGCCCCTTCGATCAAGAAGGCCGACATCGGCATAGCCATGGGCATCACCGGCACAGATGTTGCCAAGGAAAGCGCCGACATGGTGTTGACGGATGACAACTACGCCAGCATCGTCTCGGCAGTGGAGCAGGGACGGATCATCTACGCCAACATCCGTAAATTTGTGTTCTTCTTGCTCTCATCGAACGTGGCCGAGATCATGATCATCTTCCTGGCTACCCTGGCAGGATTGCCCACCCCACTGACTGTTATCCAACTGCTGTGGCTGAACCTGCTCACAGATGGCGCTCCGGCCCTGGCGCTGGCGATGGAAAAAGGCGATCCAGATGAGATGAACCGCCCGCCAAGGCCACCCAGCGAGCCGATCATCAACAAGAGCATGCAGCTAGGCATCTTCATCCAGACCATCACCCAAACCGGCGCCGTGCTAACAGCTTTTGGCCTGGGCTTGTTGTGGCACCTGGCCCAGGGGGATATCCTGCCACCAGGCGCCAACCCGCTGACCTTTCTGCTGGGTTACGATTGGCGCGGATTGGACGTGCAAACCGCGGAGACGATGGCTTTCGCCACCCTCTCGCTTTGCGAGCTGTTTCGCGCCTACACGGTGCGTTCCGAACGAATCTCGATATTCCGCATGGGCGTGTTCTCTAACCGCTACATGCAATATGCGGTGGGGTTCTCCATGGCCTTGCTGCTGCTGGTGGTGAACGTGCCTTTCTTGCAGCCGATCTTCAACACCCATTTCCTCAAACCAGTCGAGTGGGCGGTGGTAGTCGGTCTGGCGCTGATCCCGGCGATCTCCGAGGAGATCACTAAAGCCGCTCTGCGTTGGAGAGATCAAAGGGAGAGAGGGGAATGAATCGCTTGCCCCCCAGGATCACCTGTGAAAGAGGAATCAAAAGGGTACTTTTTCCTGACAATAGCATGAGCGTCACTTGCGCCAATATGGCGAATGGGATATACTAACGGCAAGGCATGTTATCAGATTTTGTTTGCGGTTTGGAACTTGTTGCAATGGGATGCCCCCTTATGCGGGGACACTCCACTGCACCCAAACGTACCAATTTATATAAGGAGGCTCCGGCTTAGCTAGGAGTTGCGCGCGCACGTCCACGCTTCTCGAAACGCCGGCCTCGTCTGGTCTGCGACAAAATTTCGAGAAGCGTTTTGTTTTATTATTTGGAGAAGAAAGATAAGGAGTAAGACAATGAAAGCGAAGAGAGGGGCACGTCCCTGCCATCGCTCACCATCACAAGATATCACCCGGGGCGAGTCCGATAAGCCGCCCTGACTTTAACCCTGCGGGCAGTTGCCCGGAAAGGAGAGAAACGCATGGTCGCTATCTACAAGAACACTGAACAAGGTCTGTCCATGCTGACCGAGCCAACCACCGGTTGCTGGATCAACGCGGTGAACCCCACCCTCGATGAAATACATTGGCTGCAAAGCCTTGGAATCCCACAAGATTATATTACCTACCCTTTGGATGTCGATGAGCGATCGCGCACGGAGCGGGAAAACGGCGAGCTGCTCATCTTACTGCGCATCCCTTACTTCCAGGGGCATAGCGCCGATATACCCTATACTACTATCCCCCTGGGCATTATTCTGAACGACCGTTACCTAGTCACGGTCTGCAAACGCGAAACCGATATCCTGAACGAGTTTGCTGATGGCCGCGTGAAAAGCCTGGCGACCAGCAAGCGCCTGCGCTTTGTGCTGCGCCTGCTGCTCAGCACTGCCACCAAATACCTGGTTTACCTGCGCGAGATTAACCGAACAGTAGAAGCTCTGGAAGACCAGCTTCAGCTCTCAACGCGCAACAAAGAGGTTCTGGAGCTGCTCAAGTATCAAAAAAGCCTGACTTATTTCACCACAGCGCTCAAATCGAACGAGCTGATGTTGGAACGATTACAGCGCAGCCAAATCTTCAAGGCTTTTCCTGAGGACGAGGACCTGTTGGAAGACGTGATCACCGAGAACCAACAGGCGATCGAAATGACCAACATCTCCAGCAACATTCTCAGCGGCATGATGGATGCTTTTGCTTCGATCATCTCGAACAACCTGAATGCGGTCATGAAGTTCCTCGCTGCCATCACGGTGGTGCTCAGCCTGCCCACCATGATCGCCAGTTTCTACGGGATGAACGTAGATTTGCCGCTGGACCATCTACCTGTGGCGTATATCTACCCTATTGCGTTCTCTTTGATCATCTCGATCGTCGTAGTGGTCGTCTTCTACCGGCGCGATTGGCTGTGAGGTGCGCTTGTGAGTAATATCACATACAACTGATGATCTTTGACAATAACTTTGGAGATGTAAATTTAGTATGATAAGTCTAGAAAACGGGATTTCAGGATAATCTCCTGATGTTCATCGCTGTTTCCTCCTTTGGCGAAAGCCTCCGCCGGGTTCTCCTCACCGCCCCGGCGGAGGCGATTTTAACGACACATGGGCTCACGCAGTTGAAGGAAAAGCGGGGGGCTTAGCGCGCCGCCGGCAGGACGACGGTGAACATGGTGCCCTTACCTGGTGACGACTTTACCCAGATACGACCCTGGTGGTTCTCAACAATCGATTTCACGATCGCCAGCCCCAGGCCAGTCCCAGATGCTTCCCTGACGACATTGCTCGCCCGGTAGAATTTATCAAAGATATATGGCTGATCAGCCCGGGGGATACCTACCCCATCATCACTAACTTGCAAAATCACCTGCCCGCCCGCCGCATGAGCTGAAACACGAATCTCACCTCCCTGCTGGGTGTATTTGAGCGCATTGGTGACCAGGTTTACCAGCATCTGCCGAAGCCGAATGGGGTTCCCCAGCACCGCAGGAAGATCCTTAGGTATATCTACGACAAGGTGTTGCGGTTTTTCCTCAAAGCGCGGCAGCAAGCTATCAATTGTGAGATCCACCAATGGCGGGAGAGGCACGATCTCTTTGCGGGCATCGAACCCAGCTTCGATCCGACCCAGGTCAAGTAAATCGTTGATCAGCGCAGTGATGTTCTGCACGCTTTGCTCGACACGCTGGATGAACTCAAGCTGTTGCTGATTAATCGGTCCTACCCTTTCAATTAGCTCGATGTAACCCAGGATGGCAGTCAGGGGGGAGCGCAAGTCGTGGGAGACGGTGTTGACGAACTCACTCTTGATGCGATCAAGCTCCTTCAAGTGGGTGATGTCTTGCAAGATGACCGCCACTCCCACTTCGGGGATAGGAGTCACCTGAGCGTTGAAGACGCGCCCATCGTCCAGTCCGATTTCGCTTCGAAAGGGTGTTGTGGCTTCTGCGTCGCAGAGAATCTCGACCAGGTCGAGAGAGTGAATAACTTCGTCTGCCGGCTTGCCCGTCAGACTTTCTTCAGGTTTATAAGCAAATGCATGGCGGGCTGTCTGGTTGATGAGCACCAAGCGCCCATCCAAGCCAACCACGATCACGCTATCGGTAATGCGCGTCAATATGGCTTCAAGTTTATTACGCTCGACCTCGGAGCGCGCATACAGTGAAGCGTTCTGAATAGCAACGGCAGCGTAAGCTGCCAGCGCTGATACCAGACCGAGATGATATTCAGTAAAAGGATGCCCGCTTTGTCCGTTGTCCACACCAAGCACACCGATGGTGCTCTCCTCTATTACTAAGGGCACATACAATAAGCTGTGCACCAGGTAAGCTGTCTTTATTTTCTTAGGGGTTTTCTCGTCCAGAATCACAGGTTTGCCAGTGCGCAAGACCTCACCTGCAAGCGTATCCAATACTGGGACACGAAAGGTGCGCGCAAAATCTTCACCGAAGTTGCGCGAGGCGCGCATATACAGTTCGCCAGTCGCCTCATCGAGCAGCAACAGGCTGCCCTTCTCTGCGCCAGTAAGATCCACCGCAGAATCCACCACAGCAGTCAGGATGGTGTCCAAATCGAGGGATGAGGTCACGTTGCGCCCGATTTTTTGCAAGGTCTCCAGGCTGCTCAGACGCGCTTGCAGAGACTGGGTATTCCGCTTGACCTCGCCGCGCGCCCATTGCTTGATCTTTTGACCACGCTGCAAGGCGCGCTGCACTGCAAGGAGTAAGTCATCGCCTCGCAAGGGAGGGCGGAGACAATCAACCATTCCAATCCGCATGGCCTCAGCCAGGAGGGCATCCGTGGGCTGATTGGCAACCAGCAAAATGGGCAAATTGGGATGCTTCTCAAGCAGGCTGGTGGCTACATCCAACCCGTTAATCTCCTCATCTTCCTGCTCACCAGGTAGTCTTTCTCCCAAGATCACAACGTCTGGCAGGCTTGCTCTCACCAATGCCTTGTAGGCTGGAAAATCTTTCACCAGATTGACTTCATACCCAGCCGATCGCAG
>DATCYX010000406.1:0-2955 GCA_036526235.1 Anaerolineales bacterium
GGTGGGTACCTTTTCTTACCCGGTAGCGATTTAAGACTGCCACTGCAAAGGCAAAGCTGACCAGCGTGGATAAAATCGGGATGTAATGCATAACCTTCTCCTTTTTATGTTTCCCCATCCCCCTACCCCCTCCCCCGCTTCCGGGGGAGGGGGTAGGGGTGGGGGGGAAAAATAATTCCACTCAAGCTCCTGGCGTCAAACCCAACACCGCTAGGACCACCACGACGAAGACGGCCAGCAACGCCAAGGCGAGTAATCCCAAGAGCAGCGGTACAAGGCGCTCCATCCAGGTGGTGGGTTTAAAGCGTTTGCTCGGCCGTTTGTCGGTCATCAGCGGTTATTTCCACGCTCATACGCTTCGTAGGTCTCTAACAGGGTGATCAGGATCTGGTCGGTGAATTCGTTAATCTTGCGGAACATACCGCCCCAAGCCGAAGCTGACTGCACCGAGGCAGCCTCATATACCGTCAACATCGAATCCATCAATACATTGCGGAAGAACAAGAAGGCATGCACCGCCTCGGTAACGTTCAAGCCGTAACGCCGTCCCCGCGAGGCGTATTCATAGCCCAGAGAACGCGCCTCGGCAACAGCCATAGCCCCGTCGGAGGCTAAATAGCCAAATAAGCCCTCCAGGAGAGTGCGGCCACTCTTGCTATACTGCTCGCGGGCCTCGTTATCCAGTTTGGCATACCACGCCTCAGCCTCCAGGCGCCCTTCACTGATCTGGAAGCGGGTGTTCTTCAAAGCGTTCTGCACCACCAGGTGCACTTCGTTTGTCCCACCAACGCGCTGCGATTGAATCCACAAGTCTAGCTCACTGCGCAGGTAGCGGCGGTGGCCGCCCTGTGTGCGATGAACCGGCAGCACGCCCTTATCCGACCACAAGCGCACAGTGCTGGGATGGATACCCAGTAACTTGGCCACGTCGCTGAGGCTCAGCCACTCAACTTGCATCTAGCCCTCACCTCGATATGGATTTGAAAATTCATCTGATCACACCTCGCCAGCCATAGCCGCCCGCTCTACAACAGAGATCGAAGCGGCTTTTTTCTGAAAAGCGCTCACGTCGATGCGGCGCAGCAACAACAGGGAGACCGCCAGCAAGCCTGCCTCGATGGCGAACACGCTTATGTAGCCAACTAGCGGGTTGCCAGCCACCTGATTCACCCCATCGCGCACCACACCGCCCAGGACGGTGCCAAGCAAGCGCGAGACAGCATTCGACATGCCCCACGCCCCCATGAACAAGCCCACATTCTCAGCGGTGGTCATATCCAGCATCAGCGACAGGTTAGAGACCGTGGATAAGCCTGTCCCAACGCCCAGCAACACCACGCCCAAGTAAAACACTCCCTGGCTGAGGGTTATACCACTCACCACGATCAAGGCAAAGCCCAGCAGGGCACTCAAGGCACCCCAGCGGGCCACAACGCGTTTGCCCAAACGGCCTTCCAGGAAGCCAGCCAATAACAACGCCAGCAATACACAGCCACCCCAAAGGGAGGTGATACGCGTCGTAGCCTGTACCGACATCCCAAAGGCTTCGCCGCCAAAAGGCTCCAACAGGATATCTTGCCCGAGGATAGCTGCCAGCAAAACAGTCAAATACCAGAAGAACAACCTCGCCTGGCGGTTTTCCAGGATGGCGGCGAGCATGATGCCCCAGGAATAACCTTCTGAGGCGGTCTGCCCGCCAACAGATCGCCGCTCCAGCCCCAACAATCCTAGCGACCCGAGGACCAAGGCTGCCAGCCCGATGATCCAAAAGGCGCGCGAGAGGGCTTGCGGTGTGTAGGGGTCTACCATCTGGCTCAAGGCAATCGCAGTGACGATAATGCTGGAAATCATCATGAACCACATCACTGCGATGGTCTTACTGCGTCCCTTCTCACCGGAGAGCTCCGATGCCAATGACAGGTAGGAGACGGTAGCGAAGTTGAAACCCATACCCCACGCCCCGAACGTGACAAGCCCAAGGCCAAAGCCGGCCCAAAAGTTACTGCTCAGCAGGAAAGCCGCCTGGGGCGAGAGCACCACGCCCAGCACGCACAGGATCAGCCCCAAGGCAATGTACGGGCTGCGGCGCAATCCCAAGATGGGATGGCGGTCAGAGAACGATCCGATAGCCATCTGGATAGGCGAGAAGAGGTATGGCAGCGAAGCCAGCAACGCCACCAGTGTGGCCGAGAGTGCCAGCTCTTTGATCATCACCCGGTTGAGCGTGCTATTGATGGGCACCAGGGTCATTGCCACAGCGACGTGGATCAGCCCCAGCTGGAGACGTTTCAGCAGCATTATCGTCCTCAATTTATTCCATTTATTAATTGTGAAGCCAGCGCGTCCAGGCTGGAAAAGCAAATCCAGACAACCAGTAATTATGCCTCAGATTATCAGGATTTACCCCTCTTCGTCAATGTAGATTTAGGTAGGTTTTCTATAGAAAAAAGTAAGCAAATCTACAGGTTTTGAACAGCTCACTCGGTCAATCTGACCACCTCGAACACATTCACCTCCCACGGGGGCAGGTCGAGATAGAGACCATGCGCTAATAGGTCATCGCCCTGCCGGTCGTAGCCCGCAGAGCTCAAGAGGCCCTTAAGTCGCAGGGTTGCGCCTCCCAATTCTTGGAAAGGCAATCGCACGTAACCCTGGCTGGGGTGAGGCGCATAGTTCACCACCGCCAGCCATTGCCGATCACCCGAACCTTGCCATGAGAATGCGATCAAGCTATCCCAGGAGGCGTTATTCTCCCAGGCAGGAGTGCATTCCAGCAGTCTCCACTCCCCGTTTCTCACGGTGTCCTCCCGCAGCAGCTCCAGCAGGCGCATATAAAAGGCGTTTATTGGCTCGTCTGTGGGTTGCTCTGGGGCGCGGCACAGCTGGACAGGGATCTTCGTCTGCCAGCCCTGGATTTGACCCTGGTGAAAAAAACGCAGTCCCGGACTCAGGTAG
>DATCYX010000407.1:0-9101 GCA_036526235.1 Anaerolineales bacterium
TCGCCACCCGTTTGGGCGCTTAGCCTGATCTATTGGCTACATATGCTCGCTACCGTGGTTTGGATTGGCGGGCTGGCAGCGCTCTCGTTCTTGGTGCTGCCTTCTGCCAAGCGGATACTGGAACCGGCTGCTTACAGTCGCGTATTAGATGGGCTGCAGCGCCGCTTAGATCCCCTGAGTTGGCTTTGCCTGGTTGTATTGCTGGGGACGGGCTTGTTCCAAATGAGCGCCAATCCCAACTACCAGGGCTTATTAGCGATTAGCAATCGCTGGTCAGCTGCTATTTTTATCAAACATCTGGTTTTCATCGCAATGACAGCCACCAGCGCGGCGTTATCCTGGTGGGTATTGCCTCAACTTCGCCGTGCAGCCTTACGGCGGACTCGCCAGCTCGATGGTACCGACGAGCAGCGTTTGCACAGGAGGGAGGCGCTGTTGCTGCGCCTCAACCTGATGTTGGCGATCGTCATCCTGGCCTTAACCGCCCTTGCCAGGGTATCATAAATGTGTAAGGATTTTCCACTTGACATAGTTTTCCAAAAATGATAATCTTACGCCCGTTGTACGCAGCAGCCTGACTGTTATTAGACCCAGGCGGGTGACGCTGTAAATCTAATGTAAGAGATGGAGAACGAAAAAATGGACGATCGTATTGTTGGAATTGTAAAATGGTTCAACTCAGCGAAAGGCTACGGCTTTCTCGGACGCGACGAGGGCGATGATGTTTTTGTGCATTTCTCTGCCATCCAGATGAATGGCTACCGTCGCCTGGAAAAAGATCAAAAGGTGGAATTTTCAGTAGAAGAAGGCCCCAAAGGTTTGCAGGCTGCTAACGTAATTCCTCTATAATACATCAAGACAATTGAATACCAACACACCCCCTTCTCAGTAGAAGAGGGTGTTTTTATTTTCTCTGCTTGTATTGGATAGGGCAAGCAGGGAACTCTTGCTCAGGGTTTCTTTTGAATCACACCCAGATAAACCGAGGCGGTAGTGCTGGTGACCCCCCTGGCCCAGGCCTCACCGGGCATCTTCCAGCCACAGGTCTCGAAGATCAGCAGCGGCAGGTTGTTATCTGACAACCTTTTCAAATCGTCATCAATGGTCGAAGCGAATGCCAGAGATTCCTGGATGGGCGCGTTGAAATAAGCCTTCATGAACTTGGCCGGGATGCGCGTCGCTGCAACCAGTGTGAAACCCTCGTACCTGCGCTTGCCCTGCATGATGACTACCTCAGCGCCATCCAGCGCCTGCAGGTTGGCCCGCACCTGCTTGAGAGACAGCCCCGCGCTATTGATCCCTGTGCCTTCAATGGCGTGTCGGTAGGCTTGCGCCTCACTCCCCACGCCGGAATGGACGGTGATGAAGGTCGTCGATGCACCTGTGTCTGCCTGGTAGGTGTTGACACAGGCGCGGTTGTCGCCGTAGTTGCAGGTCTGCCCTGGGATGAACGAGATCAAGATCGGATTGCCCCGGTTGACCTTTTTATTGGGTGGGAAGATCAAGATGCGCACGCGATGGCCTGGATCGGCAAGGTCCAGGCCATAAAAACCGCTTGTGGATGGTTGCGCTGTGGCTTCGATCATCGCAGTAGGAGCGTGCGGTTGAAAGGGGGTGGGGGTGGCGATCTGAGGCTGGAAGGGGGTCTTGCTTGGAACCGCCAGCCAGTCCAGGTTCAGCAGGCTACTCAGGTCGAAGTTGCCCCTCCCGCCAGCCCGGACGCGCTGTGTAGCCCGTGCACGACGCTCCGGTGTGGCTTCGGCGCGGCGCTCTGGTGTGGCAGTTTCAGGAGGAGCACTGGGAGGTGCAGCTGGCGGAGGAGGGGAATTGGTGGGGGTGGGCAATGCAGTTTCGGTAGGCACCGGGGAAGGGGGCGCAGCTGCCGTGGGCGTCTCTTGCACAGAATACTCCCGCAGTCTCTGCAGGCCACTGCCGCACCAATAGGTATTGGCGTTGGTGCGCGAGCAGCGCGTCCCCACCGCTGGGGCAGGCAGGCTGGGCTCGAGACAGTACGCCAGCACCTCCCAGCCTTGGCTGTGGCATAAGCGGAAACGCTGGCGGCGGATGCCCAAACCGGGCACATTGCCAACCCCCAGGTCACGGCATACCCGCCAGTTCTGCTCCGGTTTTTCGCCCTGGGGGGCGATGAACAATTCATCGAAGGGCAAAGCAGGCGCGGCGGATGTGGGCTGCGACCAGCGCACCCCGGTCGCTAGCAAAATCAGTATCAGTCCCCCCAGGATGAAGGGCAAGCGCTTCATTTTTGCTTTAGTTCAGCGATATATGGCAGGGTTCGATATTTATCGGCGAAATCCAGCCCGTAGCCGACCACCCATACATCGGGGATCTCAAAGCCCAGATAATCTAGGGGCACTTCCACGCTTTCACGCCGTTTGCGCACCAGCACACAGGTGCGAATTGATGCCGGGTTTCTACCTTTAAGTATATGGTACAGATAGCTCAAGGTATGGCCGGTATCCAGGATATCCTCAACGATCATTACGTGTCGCCCCTCGATTGGCTCGCGCAGGTCCATCAGGATGCGTACCGCTCCAGAGGTGGTGCTCTTCCCGTAGCTGGAGAGCGCCATGAAGTCCACGCTATGAGGGATTTGGAGCTGGCGCGCCAGGTCAGCCAGAAAGATAAAAGCGCCTTTGAGGATGCCAACCAGGTAAAGGCTCTCCACCCCGCGCAGGTCTTTGGAAATCTCGTTGGCTAATTCTTTGACACGGGCCTGGATGGCCTCTTCTGCGATAAGAATGCGGGCTAAGTCAGAGGGCAATTGGGCCATGTGGGCAACTCCCAGTTTGAATTATTTGACTAGAAAGCGAATTTGTTCTTGCGGGCTGGCTTAGATCATATCACTTTTTTCAAAAAAGGCACAGTGAGCTCAAGCCAAACAGCAGGGTTTTCGCAAGATTTATTTTCGATCTTATATATACCCTGATCTAAGCCGCATATACGGTACTCAAAAGTGCGCTTTTCCTTGATCCTGTGTTTTTAGCTATCTCCTCCTGCGATGGGGGGGAATATGTCCACTTGATCTCCGTCTTTCAGAGCGGTGTCCAATCGATCCGGCAAATGAGTGTAGTGGCGTCCGTTCACCAGGAGCGAAATTTGACGCTGCACCTCTTCCGTTTGTGGATCGAAGAGTATGCGCCTCAATTCATCGCCCTGTTCCAGGCAAAGCTTCTCAAGAAAATCCTTCAACGAGATCGAATCGAGATCCAGCTCTAGAGTTTGATCGTTGATTTTTTCCTTAAATGTGAGATAGCCTCTGGCTCTGATTTTCATCTACCAATCTATACCCCTAATTCTGCCCGAAATTCTTGCATGTTGGCGCGGTAGTCGCTCAGCTCATCAGCAGACATCTCGTCGGGGAAGCGCAGCTCGGTTTGCGTGAGGGCGTCAATGAATGTGCCTGCGTAAGGTGCCAGTCCCAATACACCGACTTTGCTGCCCAGTTCCAAGGCAATCTTACCCAACATAAACTCGGTAACAAATTTGCTCTCTTTGCGCAGCAGCCTTTTCCACTCTTGAGGGGTTGCCGACAGTATGAAATCAGCTTTGTTCCTGGCACTTTCTTCATTGAAAAAGACCAGCTCAACCAGTTCTCCTTTATCAACAGTGCCACCAAAGATAATATCCTCATCGATCCCCCAGACCGGCTCCGCCAGGACTCGAAAACAGATACGGGTGGATAATTTCTCCAATGCCTGCTTGAATTTTGGTGAAGAGCGATATATCTTGGCGCTCTCCTCAAGCCATTCGGGGGTGCAATATCGACAAACTGTCATCTCTCCGCCTCCATTGAGGACTAGCGCTTGAGCCGCCCTCTTATCGATTGTCTCCACTAGCCTTCATTTTGGATAGTATTTCGTCTCGTAACGCTTTCTTATATACCTTCTCCGTAACCGTCAGCGGCATCTCGTCTCTGAATTCGACGAACTTAGGTACTGCGTATGGCGCAAGGTGAGCTTTACATAATTCGAGTATATCCTCCGCTTGCACTTTCCCCTGGTAGCCCTCCTTTAACTGAATGACAGCCATAACTCGTTCGCTGCCAGGAATCTGGGGGTCGGGCACGCCAAAGGCAGCTGCCATTAAGACCGCTGGATGTTTGTACAGCACATCATCGACCTGGGTGGTGTAGACCTTCAGCCCGGAGATATTCACCATGTCTTTGATCCGGTCGACAACCTGGAAATAACCATCTTCATCCATCACGGCAATATCGCCGGTATGAAGCCAGCCATCTTGGGTCAACCCCAGGCCTGCCTGGGGCCAGTATCCCATCATCACCTGAGGGCCTCTGATAAGCATCTCGCCCGATTCTCCGAATGGGACCATTTGGCCCGTTTCCGGATCGACCAGCTTGCATTCTGTGTCTGGGGTGGGGATTCCGATGCCAAATTTTTCTTTCGACATAAAACCGAAAATCTTGGAGAAAGCAGACAGGTTGTAGTGGGTGCTAGGAGATGTCTCTGTCAGCCCGTAGCCCTCCGAGATAGGCATACCGGTTTTCTTCTTGATCGCCTCAGCCACTTCCAGCGGCAGTGGCGCAGAGCCACTTAGCAGGAGGACATTCATGCGGCTCAGATTTGCCTCGGCGATGCGCATAAACTGAGTGGGCACCCCAGGGATCATGAAGGGACGGTAGGTTTGAATACTGTCGACCATCATGTCAGTGTCCCGTGGATCGGGTAAGAGGATGGTGCGGAGCCCCAAATATGTTGAAGCTTGGTAGGCGTAATGCCCGTAGGAATGAAATAAGGGAATGGAGATTAATGTCGAGGCTTTTCCCACAAAACCCCGCAGCAGGGGCTTGAGCAGCCAGGGAAATCCCTGGAGAATGCAACTATAGCGGTTGAAATGAGAGATCATTACGCCTTTGGGGGCGCCGGTCGCCCCACCGGTGAATGCCAGCTCGCACAAATCTTGCTCCGCGTCGATGTTCACCGCAGGCGGTACAGGATCGTTGTCATGTATGAGCCGGCGAAAATCAAGGCAGCCCCGCGGGAGCGAGGTGGCAACTGATTCGACATCATAGCCGCTGCAAGAAGTGACGATGATGGTTTCGATGTCAGACTGCTCTTTGATTGCCAGCACACGCTCCAGTTTATCTTCCTGGCAAATGACGATCTTGCTTTTTGAACTAGAGACCTCGTGCAATAAGCCTTCATCGGTGCGCAGGATGCTGGTTGGCACAATTGCACCGCCGGCTTTCATGATTGCCCAATCGCTGACGATAAACTCCATGCAGTTAGGTAGGAAGAGGCAAACTCGGTCTCCTTTTTCGATCCCCAGCCTGACCAGTCCAGCCGCCAGCCGGTCGACCTGGTTCTTTAACTGGCTGTACTTTAACGACCTCCCGAGATATAGAACTGCGGTTTGGCCGGGGTAATTTTGGGCTGCGTCATCCAGCGCCTTGAAGACGGGTTCTCTGGGATAGGGAGCCAGGCTGGCATCTAGTTTATAGGGCCCTGCCCGGTAGCTTTTGATCCAGGGTTTATCCAGATAGGTGGCTTGACTCATGGTAAAAAATGGCTTTCCCGCTAATTTGGTTTTGCATTCCAGAGATCTGCGATCAGATATTCCAGCCCCAATTCACTCAGCTTCTGGGGAGTAGGGATGCCGGTAGCGAGATCCCAGCCGCGCATTTCGTAATAAGCGTCCTTCATTTTCTCTAGGCTGTCGCGCTCGATGACCATCCCCTCTGCTGGTCCGCCCGGCAATGGGTCTTCCAGCAAGCGACCTGGTAGTGTGTCTTGATGCCGATCGATCCCCTCTCGCACACAAAAAGCGCGCATGAGATTGTAGATGCGTTCCCCGCTCTTCCGGAAGTCATCTACCCCAATTTGCCATCCAGTGGCGTTGGCGAGTAAGTTGGTCATGTCTTCAGCCGTCAGAAGAATACCCATGAACTTGCAGCCGCCGATGGAGTCAAAAACAGTCAGGGCGTTTTCAAGATCAACGACAATTCTGGCCTCTTGCGGGTTAGCAGTGAACGGATCTTGAATATGGCTGTCATCAACCAGCAGGAAGGGCACATCCACGAAGGTGGGGCCTTCGATGTAGGCGGTCATGTGGTCTCCCCCTCGGTTGGCTGTTACATAAGCCAGGCCGCAGAGCTTGGCTGCCCTGGGATCATAGGCAGGTAGCTCGAGCCCTTTGACGTTCATGGCGAAGTGTTCGCTGCCTTGACCTAATCTTTGTGCCATGCCCCTGCTTCCCTCCGCCAGTAGATCGCCGACGCCTTCCCGGAGAGCGATTTTTTCTACCAGGTTCACCACCAGGTCGGCGTCTCCAAAGTTGATTTCAAGACCATGCGTCTGTTCGGGAGTGAGGATACCTCTGCGGTAGCATTCCATGGCAAAGGCGATGGTGGCGCCAGCGCTGATGGTATCCAGACCGAACTGGTTGCAACGATAGTTCGCCATGGTGATGGCATTTAAATCGGAAACGCCGCACAAAGCACCCAATGTATTGGTGGTTTCATATTCCGGCCCTTCGCCTTTGTTCCCCTGCCATTTGCCTTCTCTGATTTCAGTCCCGCGACCACACGAGACCGGGCAAGCAAAGCAATTGACGCCCCGGACGAATACTGTGTCCGTCAAGCCCTGCGCGTTGACAGCATCAATGAATTCAAAGACCCCTTCCTGCCAGTTGTGCGTCGGGTATCCGCCTCGCACGTTCACCATATCCGCAACCATGTTTGTTCCAAACGCATCAAAACCGACTTTCAGCATCGATTCGTCTAACAAATCGATCTGTCTCTTGGCGTGTTCCCTAAAAAGATCTTCGTTTGCCAGGGGAACAGGGGAGTTCCCCGCGCAGGCAATAGCCTTCAACCGCTTGGAGCCCATCACCGTGCCTAAACCACACCGCCCGGCGGCGCGGTGTGTGTTGTTCATAATAGCGGCGAAGCGGACGAGGTTTTCTCCGGCTGGTCCAATGGAGGCGATAGTCAATTTTTGTTCAGAGCTTTGCTGAATCAAATCCTCGGTTTCAGAGATCGTCTTTCCCCACAGGTGGGAGGCGTCGCACAGCTCGGCGCGACCGCGTATGATCCTTAAGTAGACGGGAATAGCAGATGCCCCCTCGAAGATGATGCCGTCATATCCGCTTCTCCTAAGGGCAGGGCCAAAACTGCCCCCTGAATTGGCTTGTCCCCAGATGCCGGTCAGAGGAGATTTCGCCACCACCGAATACCGGCTGGCACTGGCAGATGATGTGCCGGTAAGGGGACCGGTCATGAAGATCAGCCGGTTATCGGGCCCTAAGGGATCAACCCCTTTGGGGACCTCCTCGTAGAGGTATTTGGTTGCTAACCCGGCGCCACCAATGAACTCCCTGACCCATTGCTCGCGAAGCTCTTCTTCGATAATTTCTCCCTTGGTCAGGTTTACCCGCAAGATTTTCCCCATATACGCGTGGCTCATTGTTTTATCTCCTCCAAGGCAAATTGAAGATTTTTTATTATCGCTACTTACACGGTCTATTGTGTGAACTTAAGGTTCGTATTGAGTTGGTTTAGGAGATTGTGTTGGACAATTTCTCAGCCTAGTGTGCTCGACGATTTATTTTGCAATGTGGGTTGGGGCAACTTTAGCCAGCATGTAGCGTGTGTCTCTCTAAGTTTAGTCTGGCTTATATCGGCGGTTTGTCCCTTTATTTATGGCAACCGCCCACCTCTAGTTTCCGCCCATTTTGATAATAAATCACCCTCTCTCTAAAAACGGTTGCGAGCAGTTCTGGCACAAGATCTCTGCCTTGTCCATCACTGACTGGCGAAGCTGGATCGTGCGCGGCGGCCGACAGGTGCAGCTGGCGATGATGCGGGGGTCGTTAGCAGGCAGGTCGCTCATCAGATCGTCCACCAGGATCGTAGCCTGGATGAGACCTGCGTACTGGCTGATTACATCGCTAAGCGATTCCAATACTCTTCGCCAGCGCTGAGCTGCCTCGGGAGCCAAGAGCCAGCGCGGTCCCTGGGTTAGCGGATCGCGCACCGAAGTCAACCCGAATGCCCGCGCGGGTTGCTTATACCAGGGTGAGAAGCGGCCCGCTGTCTCCATCACCTCATGGAGCATTGAGACCAGCACTGCCTGAGCGGCCTGCTCTGGCCTGGAAAGATCTGCCCTCGCGAACAGCTCGGGCAGCTGGGGCATAAAAGCTGTGCTGTCGTATGCCTGGTTCAGGCTATGCCAGGCGCGCTCTAGAGAGGCGTTGAGCGCCTCAACCGGATCATGTGCCCGTTCGATTGTTTCCGTTGAAACCATGCGAAGACCTCCTCTGGTTACTCCTCAAACCTGGGTGTGATCTTTCGGGTCTTGGAGCGTGTAGCCTCTCTGAGCGAGGTGGTGTTAAGGAAGGAGTACTTCGATGCCTCTCCGGGATGGCTCAGCCGCCTGGAGAATTCACGATGTTCCGATCATCCCTTTAGCATATAACAGCGGCCTTGGGTCTACCAGGTTTTTATGCAGAGCCGCTTCCTTCTCTGGTAATCCAAGTGCAATGGCTAGCAACTGGGTAAAGTACAGCACTGGCATTGAATCCGCCAGTTTCATCTGGAACTGGCGTGCGTCCAGGTTCAGGTGGCACAGCGGGCAAGCGATGACCATGGCATCTGCTCCCGCCTGGCGGGCGTGCTTGATCAAATCTCCGCTAAGTTTGAGCACGATATCCGGGCGGCTGAGCGAGTGCGACGCACCGCAGCAGACGGTCTTGTACGACCAGTCCAGCACCTCCGCCCCGGCTGCCGCCAGCAGCTCGTCCATGTCGGTGGGATTCTCCGGGTGCTTGGCTCCGGTCACTTGCGGTGGGCGGGTGAGCAAGCAGCCGTAATAACACACTACCCGCAGACCTTTAAGCGGTTTTTTGGTTTTTGCTGCGATTGTCTCCTTGCCTACATGATTGAGGATTGTTTCCGTCAGCGTGCTGACGCGCACTCGATCTTGATAGGCGTAGTCCAGCGATTTTTCTACCTGCTGCTTGTGCGCCTCCTGCTGGTGGATTTCGTACAGCGCAGCTTTGTGGCGGTTGAAGCAGGCTGCGCAAGGCATGGTCACTTCCTGAAAGCCGCTCTGCTCGATCAGCGC
>DATCYX010000408.1:0-4476 GCA_036526235.1 Anaerolineales bacterium
CCCCAGGTGCCAAATACGATATCGCCCTGCTTGAGGCAGGTGACCTGTTCGCCAATTTCGATTACTTCGCCAACCTCCTCATAGCCAAATCCACCTAGTGGGTAAGGTGAGGAAGGGGTTTCGGCGGAGATGAACAAGCGGTTTTTTGCATCCCAATGTTTAAAAAGGTAAACATTGCTGCCACGGTATGCTGTCATTTCGGTGCCAGCGCTGATCCCCGAGTAAAGCGTCCGCACGCGAACCTGTCTGGCGGTCAACGGGGGGTCTGGCAAATCTTGGAAAGCGACCTGGCGCGCATTTTCAAAAATAATCTCTTTACTCATGGGATGACCTATTGAGGATTCGTAGTATGGCAATTTTTGTGCTGTGGTTGAAAGGAGCCGGATCAACTGGTGGGGAGCGGCGGATAGTCTGGGGGTAGCCGGTCACGTCACCCGGCACCGGGATCAACTCCTCAATAGCGAGGTAGCCATCCGCGCATAGCTCTTCCAAAGTTTGCAAGTAGTCAGCCCCACTGATAAATAAGGCATTGTTGACCGCCACCAGATAACCACCCTGGTTGACCAGGGGACGAACTTTGTTGATCAGCCGCGCGCTGTCGCCAGCTAAGTCCACTCGCCCTTTGGGTGTCACCGAGAAGAAAGGGGGGTCAAGAATGACGCAGTCGTAACTCTCCCCCGAACGGCGAGCACGGCTGGTTTGCGTCCAGAAATCACCAGCCTGGAAATCTGTCTTGTGGATGGGGAAACCGTTTAACGTATAGGATGTCTTGGCAATGTTGAGAAATTTACGGCTGAGGTCCAGATGCACGACTGTAGTCGCGCAGCCAGCGCGTGCGGCTACCCCGAGGCTGCCAGTGTATGCGAAAGTATTTAACACACTTTTCCCTGCCAGGTTTTGCATTGCCCACAGGCGCAGCAGGCGCGTGTCCAGGTAAAGACTGGCATCCTGTGCGATCATCAAGTCTATCGCATACCAGGTGCCGTGTTCTCGCACGCGGCGGTCAGGCTTTTCGCCGTAGACCAGCGCCCCGTGCCTGGCACCCAAATTGTCTGCATAGCGGGTTTTTGTGACAACCGATTCAACCCAGGGAAGGTGGGAGAGAAAGAATTCCTGGGCGGTTTGGACCGCTGCCTGTCCTGTCTCATGGGGCTCGGCGTGGTTGAATATTACCAGTGTGCGGGCATACAGGTCCACTACGAGGTGTGGGTCGCCTTCGTAGAATCCGTTAAATAAGCGCAATGCACCTTCGTGCTGGGCGTCGATCAGCCCAGCGCGGGCTTCAAGAGCTGTGGTCAAGGAAGAAATGATTGGGTGATCTATTGCGGTATACTGCCAGGGTAGCTTGATGGAGGATGTAAATGATGGGGTGATAAATGGATGGACGCCCACCAAAACACACTGCCAAGGCTTCTATCTTATGGGATTCTCTCGTAGATGCGCCGATACAGGCCGAAGATTTCATAGATCCCGCGGATATAATTGCGCGTCTCCTCGAAGGGGACGATTTCTAAAAACAGATCTGGGTCATTGGGCGCCTTTTTCTGCCATTCTATGGCGTTGCCCGGTCCACCGTTGTAGGCTGCCAGCGCAGCGTAAAGATCACCGTCCAGGTGGTCGCGCCATTTTGCCAGGTAGTCCGTACCGAGCCGAACGCTGACCAGGGGCCGGTACAAGTCCTCAGCGCTGTAATTTGGCGGCCAGCCAAGGTCATTGGCGATTTCCTCCCCGGTGGATGGAATGATCTGCATCAGTCCGCGCGCCCCGGCGGTGGAGCGCACATAACCTTCGAAAGCACTTTCCTGTCGAATCACGCTATATAAGAACAAGGGGTGGAAATTTTTCTCTTGAGCGGCTGGTAAGACCAACTCTGCAAAGTACGGTCCAAAGCGGATATGGTTGAAGTAAACGGGGGCGCTTATCGTCTCGACATCGCTCATGCCAGCCAGGTCCAGCACTTGCCTGGCTGATAGGATTGCTGAGCGGTACATGCCCAGCTCGAGCAGATAATTAGCCAGCAGGTAGCTGCCTACCGCGTCTGCCTGGAGTGATTGGCGTACAGCTTCGAGCTCATCTCGAGCTTGGTCGTACATACCCAATTCCCAGAGCTCGCTACCACGCACCAAGCGCGGGTCGCCGAGGAGAGCCGCCGGGGTGGATAGGTCAATCTCTTGAGGGACGTTAAATGTAACTCGCAGCCAGTTCTCAGCTTCGACCCGCTCCGCGTTTAGGTCCATGGACAAGTCGTATTGTTCTGGGGGTTGGAATGGGATGCGCTGGCGCAGCAAGTCGTGGGCGCGCTCGCTGTAGTAACCGGTAGGGTCAGAATTGGCAGCCAGTTCCCAAGACATTGCGGCAGCGGAGGGATCGCCAAGGGCGAGCTGGCATTTGCCCAGCCAGAGGAAGGCCGAAGCGCGCTCCTCAGGTGTAGTGGCGTTCTCTAAAAGGCGCTGGAAGACTTTGGATGCGTTGTCATAATCTCCCAGGCGTGCCCGCGTGACGCCAGCCAGGAAGAGAGATCGAGTTGCCTTTTCATAGCCAGGGTATTCGGCAGCTACGCGCTCAAAATATTGAACCGCCTGGGCCAGGTCGCCTGAACGCTCGGCGACCAGAGCGGCATCGAGCAGGAACTCACCAGCACGAGAATGATTGGGAGCGCTGGCTACAAAGCCGAGCAAGGTCTGAATAGCTTCTGGATACTGCTCCAGGAATGCCCACTCCGTATAGGCTTTCTGCTCCCAGGCATCATCCCAAAAGCGGTTGTCTGGGTAATTCTGTATGATGATGTCCCATTGGGAAACGGCATCCTGGTATCCTCCCAAGGCACGCAGGCTTAGCCCGTTATAGTAGCGCGCTGTGGCGGGGTCATCGCCGCCTTTCTGGAAATAGCGATCAAAGGCGGCGATGGCGACACCATATTGGCCAGCGTAATAATCCACAATACCGCGGTTTCGTTCATCGACTGGGATGTCTGCTTCAACTAGAGCCAAAAGCGCTTGATAAGAATCCAGGGATGTAGGGTAGTTGTTCACCGCGTCCTGGAAGACCGTGTATGCCTGCTCGAGATTGCCCTGGGCAATATACGCCTGCCCCATGAACAGATCCATCTGTGCTTTGACAAAATCGTTATCTGATCGGGTGTAAATATCCTGGTATAAGCCCAGAGCAGTCTCGTAATCCCCAACCGCAGCGTGCGCCCGGGCGATCTTAATCTCAATAGTGAGGCTGTCTAGGAAGCTGGGTGCTTGCAGGGCGCCCCGGTAGTCTACCAGCGCCTCACCAAAGCGCCCAGCAGCTTGCAGGGCATCGCCGCGTATGTCCAGGACGTAGGCATCCACCAGACCTGGGCGTATCACCAGGTAATTCAAGTATTCATCTGCGGCCTGGCTATGCTGACCCAGGGCTGAATAAGCTTCAGCAAGGGCGAAGTGAGCGTATGGGACATGTGCTGATTGAGGGTAATTTTGTATCAAGCGATTGAGTGCGTCGATGGCGCCAGCGGGGTCGCCTATAGAGGTGCGGGTTCGTCCAATGCCTAGCAGCGCCGCGCTCTGGATTTCCGCATCCTGGCTGTTCCCTAGGGCTGTCTCGTACTCCAGCAGGGCGCGCTCCCAATCACCCGCAAAGCGTGCCCGGTCGCCGGTTTCTATGCGGGCTGCTGGTACGGGGGTGGGTGTGGGTGGTACAGTGGCTGTGGCGGTGGGAAGCGGGGTTGGTGGCGGAAGAGTGAATGTGGGGCTGGGCGTTGGAGCGCTAGTTGGGAAGATCTCTGGAATGCGATCTACCAGCGAGCAAGCCAGTGTGAGAACGACCAATATTGATGAGAGACGTAACCAATGTGTTTGGTGAGATTTCATTTTATATCGTCGTTTTCTTTGGCTCATTCTATCACAGTGGTTTTTATTGGCTGAATTCATCCTGTGCGTGATTCAAATACCTGGCAAGGTACGCCAGCATCTGATTTGCAGTTGCGTCAAAATTGTCTCTGCGAACCTGAATGACTGTGACGTTCGGCAGAGATTTTAGTTTTTCTGTGAAGGGAATCTTGCGCTCGACAATCGTGCCAAGCATGGTGACCTGGCTTTTTAGCGCCTCTAGCACTGCCTGGCGGAATTTTTGTGACAACAATTCCATCGGTCCAATCTCATCGATGATGAGCAGCTGCTTGTCCCGCATGGCTGAAGTGATGCTATCTACTGCGAGTCCGTCCAGCACAGATAGATCTACACCATATTTTCCAACCCGCCAGGGGCTTTTCAGTTCGACATGGGCCAAGGTCGCCTCTATCCCCTCTAGCGTAACAATTTGAAACCCTTTTCGTGTTCCTGCTTGGCGAATCTCCTGGGTATAGAAACCGCCGGCTGGGTACGGAAGGCGCTCAATTAGAGTTTTAATGAGGGTTGTTTTACCAGAACCTGGTTTGCCGGTGAGTAGAACAGCCTTACCCATTGCATATCCTGAGCTTTGTTATGGATA
>DATCYX010000409.1:0-4642 GCA_036526235.1 Anaerolineales bacterium
AGAAAGCATTGGAAGCCAAATTCCGGGTGCAAAGATTCTGGTTATGGGTTACTCTTATCTAGAGGACTCTGACGATTCACGCAATAGCCCCAGTAAAGTTCTTATTGGGTATCTGGAAGATCAGGATGCTGATTGCATCATCCATGATCCCTTTATCGAAGACTATCAGGGATCATTGCTGGACAAGGCACAGGGGTGCGATGCAGCAGTGTTAATGGTGGGGCACACGGAATACCGCAAGCTGGACCTCAAGGCGTTGTCTGGTGTGATGAAGACACCCGTATTAATTGATGGGAGATCTGTTTTTGATCCAGCGACGGCTGCTAGAGCTGGTTTCACATACTGGGGGGTCGGTGTCCATCCTGAAGCACATGAAAAAATTCAAATGAATGAGGTAAAACCAATCCAATGAAAAAAGCGTTGATTACTGGAATCACAGGCCAAGACGGGTCTTATCTGGCTGAATTGTTGCTTTCCAAAGGATATGAGGTTCACGGATTGATTCGCCGGGCAAGCACCTTCAATACACAACGCATTGATCATATATACCGCGATCCCCATGCTCAAAATGGCGTTAACCTTCACCTGCATTATGGGGATATTGCCGCATCTGGTAACTTGATTGAGCTGGTTTACAATGTCCAACCTGATGAGATCTACCATCTGGCTGCCCAGTCGCATGTACGGGTGAGCTTTGATCTACCGGAATATACTGGCGATGTGACGGGGTTGGGTGCCATGCGCATCTTGGAGGCGATTCGCAAGAGTGGCATCAAGGCGCGCTTTTATCAGGCTTCGTCCAGTGAGATGTTTGGTAGCGCGCCACCACCGCAGAGCGAGAATACGGCATTTGAACCACAGAGTCCGTACGCAGCGGCAAAACTCTATGCTTTTTGGGTCACTCGCAACTACCGTCAGGCATATGATATCTTTGCCAGCAACGGGATATTATTTAATCACGAGTCGCCCCGACGTGGCGAAACGTTTGTGACCCGCAAGATCACCCGCGCCCTCGCCGCCATCAAAGCGGGCAAGCAGCAGTATCTCTATCTGGGCAATCTGGATGCTAAGAGAGATTGGGGATACGCCCCAGATTACGTGGCGGCTATGTGGAAGATGCTCCAGCATGACCAAGCGGGTGATTTTGTCATTGGCACGGGCGAGGCACATTCGGTGCGCGAGTTCCTTGATGAGGCTTTCGGTTATATCAACATGGACTGGAAAGGATGCGTGCGCATCGACCCGCGCTATTACCGCCCAACCGAAGTAGATTACTTGCTGGCAGACCCTGGGAAGGCTCAGCGGGAGCTGGGCTGGGAGCCGAGGGTTTTCTTTAGAGACCTGGTGCGTATTATGGTGGATGCCGATCTCGAATTAATGGGTCTTGAATCTCCGGGGGAGGGAAAGCGCATTCTCGAGCTGCGCCATGGAAAATGGCACCGTTGGGAAAGTCAAGTAGTTAGCATGGAATGATGGAAGAGAATAGATTATCCTCTAAATTATATCGAGCCCTGATCACCGGCGGGGCAGGCTTCATTGGATCGCATCTAGCAGAAGCGTTGCTATCACGAGGACACCATGTCACCGTGATCGACAACCTATCGACGGGGAGGTTCGAGAACATCCAGCATCTGATAGACCACCCGCGCTTTCGTTTTGCGATCGATACCATCACCAACGAAGTGGTGATGGATCGGCTGGTGAGTGAGTGTGATGTAATCTTTCATTTGGCAGCAGCAGTGGGTGTCATGTTGATTGTTGAGAAACCTGTGCACACCATAGAGACCAATGTGATGGGCACGGAAGCCGTTCTAAAAGCCGCATTGCGCTATCGAGCCAAAGTATTAATTGCATCTACCTCCGAGGTGTATGGCAAAGGTAACCACATCCCATTTCGAGAAGATGACGATGTTGTGCTTGGTCCTACTTCGCGAAACCGCTGGGCATACGCGGCTTCCAAGATGGTAGACGAGTTTTTAGCACTCGCTTATCATCGCGAGAAGGGTTTACCGGTAGTTGTTTATCGTTTATTCAACACCGTGGGACCACGACAGACGGGACGTTATGGCATGGTGATACCGCGTTTTGTTCAACAAGCCCTGCGCGGAGATACCCTCGAGGTTTATGGCGATGGGCAACAATCACGATGTTTTCTGCATGTCACGGATGCCGTGGATGCGATCTTGGCTCTAGCGGATTGCACGGAAGCCGTGGGAGAGGTATTTAATATCGGGTCTGTGGAAGAAATTACGATCGATGCGCTGGCGCGTAGGATCCTGGATCGTGCACAGCAGATTACCAAGAAGAGTGAGAATGTCTCACGCCAGATCAAATACGTGCCTTATGATCAAGCGTATGCCATTGGTTTTGAAGACATGCGCCAACGCGTCCCAGAAGTCACCAAGATCGCTCAATACACAGGGTGGAAGCCAAAACGAAGCTTGGAGCAAATCCTGCTGGATATTCTTGAAGATACTGTAAAAAAGAGTACCGTTTGACCAAACCTCATAGAATTCTCAGTATATTGGGTACCCGGCCGGAGGTGATCAAGTTAGCGCCTGTCATTTTGGAGATGGAGCGCAAGCCGGGTCAATTTATCAGCCGGGTGTGCGCAACCGCTCAACACCGCCAGATGCTCGACCAAACTCTTGATGTCTTTGGATTGAAAGTTCATCATGATCTGAATATCATGACCCCAGGGCAGACGATATCACAGGTCACTGCCCGCGCCGTTGAGGGACTGGATCATGTGATCTCCAGCGAGCGTCCGGATCTTGTCCTGGTGCAAGGTGATACTACCACGGCGTTCTGTGGTGCGCTGGCAGCATACTATCATCAAGTGCGCGTGGGTCATGTTGAAGCAGGATTGCGTACAGGTGATAAATATGCTCCCTATCCCGAGGAGATAAATCGTCGCCTGATTGGTCAGCTGGCGGATTTTCACTTCGCGCCCACGGAACGGGCGCGCCAAGCACTTCTTTTAGAAGGATTTCCTCAGGCTAATATTTTTGTCACGGGCAATACAGTTGTTGACGCCTTGCTGTGGGTGCGTGAACGCGTACGAAAAGCTGTTCCTGAATTGCCTGATGGCATCAATGAGTGGCTCCAGGACAGACAGATGGTTCTGGTGACAGGCCATCGGAGAGAGAGCTTCGGCGAAGGATTTGAGAATATCTGCCAGGCAATTCGTCAGGTTGCGGATACCCTGCCCGATGCGGTATTTATTTACCCGGTGCATCTCAATCCGAATGTCCGCGAGCCAGTTGGTCGCATTCTAGGCGGGCATGAACGCATCCACTTGATCGATCCTTTACCATATGAGCCCTTCGTCTGGCTGATGGACCGTGCCACTGTAGTGCTCACTGACTCGGGCGGCATCCAGGAAGAAGCGCCTTCATTTGGCAAACCGGTTTTGGTGATGAGGGAGGTAACCGAGCGCCCGGAGGGTATCGATGCAGGGGTTGCCCGCCTGGTGGGTGTCCGTCAAGAAGGGATTGCTGCCAGCCTGATTGAGTTACTAACCCATCCACAGGCTCGACAGGCAATGGCCGCGGTGCAGAACCCCTACGGTGATGGCCTCGCAGCGAAGAGAATCACAAATATTCTGGAAAGAATGCTATAACTGGCGTTTGCTGTTTAAGTATTTCCTGTACTATTTAATGCTCTCCAACAGCGTGCTCACAGCCGCTTCGAGGACTGCATCCTCTTCTCCTAAGGCACTTTCTTCAGTTACCGGTACAACCACATCGGGGATTACACCCACGCCCTCGAGGGCCAACTGACCATCCGGCATTACATACCGCCCAGTTGGGAACTGCATTTTGATATCGCCGGGGAGTGTGTATTGCCCGCGCCCAACTTCGCCATATGCACCTGCACTAGGGTAGTGACCCACGACCGTAGAGCGTCCATTTTGAGTGAGCGCGTAAGCAAATCCCTCACAAGCGCTGACGCAGTCTGGGCCCACTAGCACTGCAATTTGCCCTGCATAGAAAAGCGGTCCCGGTTCGATTTTACTAGTCAAGCCGCTTGCCTCAAAGCGATTACTTTCTTCGCTGTAATAGAGACTTTCATAAAGAGTGATTTCTTCTTCAAAGAAGTAGCCAGCAAAGTCCGTCGCCAGATGTCCCGATCCCCCTGAGTTTACGCGCAGGTCAATGATTAAGCCAGGGATTTCATTATCAATGAGCCCTTTAATAAAGTGTTCCCAAAGGCGGGCGATCAGGCTGTAATCGGCGGAGAAAGTATTGACGCGCACATAACCCAGACCTGATTCGTCCAGGATCTCGCCCTCGACTGGGATAATCAGTTCATCCTTGGACAATTCAGGGATGGCTGCAAACAGGGAGTCGTAATCGACATCGGCTCTCATGCGGGCTTCTTGCTCAGCGTTGCTGCCCGGATTCCGGAACTTTACTGTAACATTTGTATTGGGTGGCACGCGGGTTAAGAAGAGCACCTGTCCAATTCGGCGGTTATGTTGTGTAGAATATGGTCCGAAATAGGGGTTCACCGCATCGATGGCTTCACTGATTGGCTTGCCTTCCCAGGTTAACAACTCTGCTCCAACCCTTATGCCGGCTCGCTCCCCAGGGCTGTTTGGGATTACATTGGTCACCAATACACGCCCATCGCTCAGTTC
>DATCYX010000410.1:0-2124 GCA_036526235.1 Anaerolineales bacterium
TGGAAACTACGATATAGCTGGCTGAAAAAGCATAAGGAGAAATTACATGAAAGACCAAACATTATTCGGACGAATCACCGCCATCACGGCTATCCTCACCGCCCCGATAACGCTGGCAAACACAGTTGTCCTATTGATAGCCGTAGACTTCAACTCCGAGTTTATGTCCAATCCGGCTGGCCTGATCACCATCGGTGCGACCGCCTCCGAAACCTTCCGGTGGGGAGAGATTCTCGGACTGGGTTCTACCATTTTGCTCGTGCCTGCGGCTCTCTATCTTTGGTACTGGCTAAACCCTCGCGCCCCTCGGCTTGTCACCCTGCTTACTATTTTCGGCCTGGCCAGCATGCTGCTCGCTGTTACCGGCGAGCTCCTGCGCATCGGCTTATATCCGCCATTGATAAACGCCTATTCACAAGCTCCGGAAGCCCAACGGGATGTGCTCATGGTCGTCTTTCAGGGAGTCACAAATTTCAATTTCGAGGGCTTGTGGGCGCTTGAGGAGATATTTTGGGGCATATGGTGGCTGGGCATCGGTCTGGTATTACGGAGCGAACGGCGCAGCCTGGGCATCTTTACGGTGATACTGGGGATCGCGTTCCTTGGCGGCGGCGCTGGATGGCTCCTGAGAGTTGGGCCCCTTGCCAGGCTCGAAAATGCGTTCTTTTTGGTGCCTTTCTGGGCAGTATGGCTCGGTGTTGTGATATGGCGGCGAGGTGAGTAGAGCGAGTAGACGGTGTCAGTGGCAACGGCTGCGTGACATTTTTAATGAAGGAGAATCGAATGAATCATCTGTATAATATAATCACGTAAACGATAAATTTTGTCGTTCTTGATGGGCATCCTCAGAAATCGTCAGAAGGTGAGTGATCGCATGACTCAGCGTACGGCCCGGTGGATAGCCTGGTTCCTGGTAGTCTTTTACGTCAACCTGGCGACAGTCGGCCTGGCACTGCAGGCCATTACCGACACGCCTTTTGTTAAATCAGGACTTCCCGTATTAATCTTCCTGGTGATTTTAGTCGGCATGTGGATTGTCACCGGCGCACTCATCATCTCACGCCATCCGCAGCACCCGGTTGGCTGGCTGCTTTGCGCCGGTTTGTTTTCATCTGCCATCGATATGTTCGCAGCTGGCTATGCAGCCTACGATACCTATGTTTTTTCTGGTTCGCTGCCGAGTGTGGACCTGGCGCTCATCTGGCTCAAGCTGGTTAACTTGGGACCTCATGGATTGGTTGCCTTTACCCTGATCGTCCTGCTGTTTCCAGATGGGAGGTTTCCCTCGCCCGGCTGGCGCAAAGTGGCCTGGACGACCGTCGGGACGCTGCTCTTCTTTCTTCCTTTGCAGGCATTAGAGCCAGGTCCCGCCGATCCATTCATCTTGCCGATGCGTGCCAATCCTCTCGGGGTCAGCGCATCCCAGTGGTCCTTCCTGGAACCGTTGATGTGGACGGCGTTTTCCATCCTGGTGCTGTGTTATGGAGCCGCGTTTGTATCCCTGATCGTGCGGCTGCGTAATTCACGTGGCGATGTTCGGCAGCAGATCAAGTGGCTGCTCTTCCCGGCTGGTTTATTTGGGATCTATTTGGTGGTGTTTATTATTGGCATGACTGAGGCCGATCAAGGAATCATGGAGATAGGCATCGCCCTAGGGCAGTTGGCCATCGCCGGCATGGTCATCGCCATCGCATTCGCCATTTTCAAGTACCGGCTCTACGACATTGACCTGCTTACCCATCGCACGCTGGTCTACGGCACACTGACCGCCTGCGTGGTTGGCCTGTATGTACTGACCGTTGGCGCATTAGGGATGTTCTTCCAAACTCAGGGCAACCTGATCATCGCCTTATTGGCAACCGGTATCGTAGCCGCCCTCTTCCAACCGTTGCGAGAAAGATTGCAGCGTGGAGTCAATCGGCTCATTTACGGGGAGCGGGATGATCCAGTGGAAGCGTTATCCAAGTTGGGCCGGCAGTTGGAAATGGCTGTGCCGCCCGACAAAGTGCTGCCCACCCTGGTAGAAACCATTGCCCAAACCCTGAAGCTGCCTTATGTTGCCATCTACTTACCGCATCAGGAAGGGGATAAAATCGCAGCTATATACGGAAATTCCGTCCCAGA
>DATCYX010000411.1:0-3801 GCA_036526235.1 Anaerolineales bacterium
GTCTGTGCGCATAGGCACCCAGGATGATTTGGGACTTTTATACCGCATGTATGCAGAGACATCGGTGCGGGATCGCTTTGTGATTCGAGATGAGAGTTATTACCGATTCCTCTGGCAAACATTTATGTCTGGTGACCGGTCTCCAGATATTAACGATGGACCTCGCGCGTTGCCACTCATTGCGGAAGTGTCTGGCAATCCAGTAGCCGCATTGGTATTGTTTTATTTTGCGCATAAGGCATGGTATATGTTCGGTATGTCGCGTGAAGCGCATCGCGAAAAAATGCCCAACCACTTGCTGCAATGGGAAGCCATGCGCCGTGCAAAACTTGCGGGCTGCACTACGTATGATTTATGGGGTGCGCCTGATGAGTTTGTTCAAAGCGATCCTTTGTGGGGTGTGTATCGCTTTAAAGAGGGATTAGGGGGAGTAGTAGTTCGTCATCTTGGCGCTTGGGATTTGCCCATTAGGCCAGTTATCTACAAGCTATACACCGAATTACTGCCCCGTATATTGGCAATCATGAGGCGTAGAGGTAGATTCCGGACTCAAAGGATGGTTTCAATCTAGAAATCAAAGGTGGAGAGCATGATTAATTTGCCCAGGGTGAAGATAGCCTATCTACCCACCCCAGCTCACGCCATGCCGCGTTTATCAGCTGCGTTGGGTGGGCCGAGATTGCTCATCAAGCGCGATGATCAAACGGGTCTGGCTTTCGGAGGTAATAAAACCCGAAAGCTCGAGTTACTGATGGCAGAGGCACAGGCCAATGGTGCCAAAACGCTGGTTACTGCTGGCGCCGTGCAGTCAAATCACTGTCGCCAGACGGCAGCGGCTGCAGCTCGCTTTGGAATGGATTGTATTCTTGTTTTGGCGGGTGAAAAGCCGATTGAACCTTCTGGCAACCTTTTGCTCGATCATCTGTTTGGGGCTGAATTAATATGGACTCAGCGCGATCAACGTGATCAGCGTTTGCAGGAAGTGTTCCAAAATGCCTGGGAAGAGGGGCGCAGGCCTTATCTGGTTCCGTATGGTGGATCCAGCCCAACGGGTGCAGCCGCTTATGCGCTTGCAATTGAGGAGTTGATCGAACAATGCCAGACCGTTGAGCTTGAAGGTCATTCTCCGGACTGGATTGTTTTTCCCTCGTCTTCCGGAGGGACACAGGCTGGATTAGTAGCTGGAGCACGTCTGTTTGGATACGGGGGGAAAATCCTGGGAATCAGCGTGGATGAGCCAGCCGATAGGCTGAGACAAAATGTGGCTGAGTTAGCTGGTCGAACAGCTGAGCATTTAGGAGAGCAGATATCCTTCTTGCCTGACGAGATTCTTGTAGATGATAGCTTCATAGGCGATGGTTACGGCATCATGAGCGAGAAAGAGCGGGAGGCTATCCATCTATTTGCTCGATCAGAGGGCTTGCTTCTCGACCCGGTTTACACAGGCAGAGCTGCCGCAGGTCTCATCGACCTTATCCGGCGTGGATTTTTTCAATCTGACGAGACGGTTTTGTTTTGGCACACAGGTGGAACACCGGCATTGTTTGCGGATCGGTATCGCAATCTGGTCGAAAATCTCTAAGGCTTTCTCTTGATACCCAAAACTTCATAAACGGCAATCGGTTTACGCTTGCCTTTAACAGCTAGCGACCGCGCTGGCATGATATTGAATTGGTCGCCAACTAGATCATAAACCTGCGCGCTGATCAGGATCTGCCCGGCGTCTGCATTCTCTTGAATTCGCTTGGCGGTGTTGACGCTATCACCAATGGCTGTATATTCGATTCGCTTCTCGGTGCCGATCAGACCCAGAATGGCCTCGCCGTAATGTATACCTGCTCCAAACGACAGGTGGAGTTCGCGTGGTAGCTCCCATTGTAGGAGCTGGACGGCTTCGCGAATATCTAGGGCAGTTAATACCGCTTGTATTGCATGGTCTTGCTGTGGTATTGGGGCGTTGAACCAGGCCATGACGGCATCACCCATAAACTTGTCAATCGTACCCTGGTGCGCCAGCACCGCATCAGCGGCTGCAGCCAGGTAGCGGTTGAGCACTCCCACTAATTGTTCAGGAGATTGTCTCTCGCTAAAGCCTGTAAAATCGCGTATATCTACGAACAAGGTGGTGATATCGGTACGCTTTCCCCCAAGCTGAAGCTTATCTGGATCAAGCTGGTCAATGACGGCTGGCGACACCATGCGTTCAAAGAGTCGTCTTTGTGCTTGCAAGCGCTTTTTTTCGGTCAGGTCGTCCAGGACGATGGCTACTCCTTGCGTGGTTTTGGATGCGTCTTTCAGCGGGGATAAATTGAATGAAAGTGAAATCTCCTTGCCTTCCGAGAGCTCGGAATCAATCTCAATGCCGACGATATTCTCGTCAGCTTGGCGAACCCGCTCGATGTACATCTCCAATCCTTGGATTTGATCAGGAAGAATATCTTTCAGGTTTCGTCCAATCATCGAATCTTGGGTCTGACCCAATATCTGCTCAGCCGCGTGATTGCACAGGGTAATCTGCTCCTGGATATCGGTTGTAATTACGCCACTGGCGATGGAGGCGAAGACATTGTCCATCAGGTTCTTCAACTCTGTAACCTCAGACAAAGTCTGCCGTAGCGATTCGAATAAGCGAGCATTTTCGATGGCGACTGCGGCTTGGTTGGCGAAAGCGGATAGAAGATCCAGCTCATATTCGGTGAAGACGCCGCTGTGTATGCGGTTGTCGGCATAAATTACCCCGGTTAGTTCATCCTTTACCTTGAGCGGTATGCACAGAATAGATCGTAGATGGTAAGCTATTACACTTTCTTGACCGCCAAAGCGGGGGTCTTCTTGAGCGTTTGTAGTTAACACCGGCTTACGATCGGAAATAACGCGCTTGATCACAGTGCGACTGATTGCAGTTTCTGAGAGTTGTACTGTTTCTTGTGTCCAGTTGCGAGCGACGCGGATAGATAACTTTCCTTGAGTATCCTTCAGCATGAGAAAGCCACGCTCTGCCTTCAGTAAGCGTATGATGGTGTCCATGACGGTCATCAATACTTCGTCAGGATCGAGGGAGGAATTAATCACTTGACCGATATTGATCAGTGACAGGAGGTCTTTATGATGCTTTTCTAGGAGGGCTACATGCTGGCTAACTTTTGAGAGGTTATTTTTTAGCTGACCGAATTCGTCAAAGATTTGGGTGGGTAAAGAGGTGGGATCTTGGTTTATAGATTGGCGAGAAGCCTCGGTTAGGTGACTGAGTCGCGTGATGAGTTGGTTGAGTATATGCGCTAAAGATGTTTCGCTATCCATGTGCCATCTCGACATACTGAAGTGGGAAATTCCGTAACAAATAGGATGAGGTATTATACTTCGCTGGGACTATTACCAGAAAGCTCAACAGACGAGTGCAAACATAAGTGCCAGGCTATCCGGTACATTAATTACCCAGCGCAACCGAGCTGGGTATTTCTACCACCTTGTTACCAAAGAGCCTTTTTATACTCCAAACCGGCGTCGTATGTACGCTCGGAGGGAAATCCTGCGGATTTCTTGCCCAGCGCGCTGAGCGATGATTTGGTTTGTTAAACCATGTTGGCTGTAGATGGTGTTTTGATATTCGGTTAGCACTAAATGGGCAGGTTCTCTTGTGGACGGCAACCTATTTACCAGCAAAGTCGTGCGTTCGGAAGGGGTATGGGTTGGCTGGGGGCGCTTACCCAGCCGGACAAGTGCCAAGTTAATTTGCTGGTAAGCTCGTTCTAATGGAGAAAGTGAAGCCATAAGGGCGATCTGGGAGAGTATTGCCGGCGG
>DATCYX010000412.1:0-4164 GCA_036526235.1 Anaerolineales bacterium
TGGGAGAGGATGGTGGAGACCAGCTCGTCTAGCGGCGGCAGGTGGTTGCGCCATTGCGGATGACCATAGCGCTTGATGAGCCTTTGATGGACAGCGAGGGCGCGGCTGGCTTGATCCATGCTCACCTGCTTAGCTGAAAGCCCGGACGCAACCGACCGACTTCAAGCCTTTGCCAGTTGTACACTCCGGTGCTTGGCCCATATTCTGAAAGCCGATCCATTTCCGATGACTCTAGCACGCCCAGCTGGCGCAGGACTTCTAGGACAACCGCGGGTCTCGCTCGCTGGCGCGCGTCTCCATCGGAGACTTTGATGGCTATGCCTGCTCCCGGCGAGTTTGGGCTGAGCGTTCCAGGACGCAGGCCAAGACCAAAGTAGCCTTCCGCACCAGACTTTGCCAGGATGCGGCCGCCTGTGGCTTGCATCAGGCGGGTATCGAAGCTGTCTGGCCCGCCGATCATCTCGGGGTGGGATGTCATCGCCGCTAGGATAGTATGGCATGCAACTTGGCGAGACGGTGGGAGTATCCCGCCGGTCTCCGGGTCGCACAAGCGGCCCAGCCCAAGGGCAGCATTGAAGAGCGGCACAGCAAAGTTTGGGGCGGAGCAGCCGTCGGTGCCGATCTCAATCTGTTCAACCGTCACTTTGCACATGGCAGCGAATGTGTTCAGGATATCTTGCTGGATAGGGTGGTGGGGGTTGAGATAATCTTCTGTGGGCAAAGCCTTCATGCGGGCGTAGGCCAGCATGCCGGTATGTTTGCCGGAGCAGTTGTTGCGGTTGGGGGTGACCTGTTCACCTCGCTGGCGTATCGCCTCGAGGGTAGGCTCATGGCTTAGTGGGTGAACGCCACATTGCAGATCAGCCTCGCTGACCCCGGTCTTCTTCTGCAAGCCCTGTACCACGGCAACCTGCTCGTTCGTGCCCGAGTGCGAGGCGCACATCACAGCGATTTCTCGCTGGCTCAGTTTATAGAATTTGTGCCCGTCGTTCTCAATGAACGGCAGCGCTTGGAAGGGTTTGGCAGTCGAGCGCAGGTAGGAGACCGCCTGCGGGTCGCCGTAGCTGGCGATCAAGTTTCCCCGGGCGTCCACCACGGCAATGGCACCGAAGTGGATCGATTCAACGATCGAGCCGCGGGTTAGTTCCAACAAGGGCAAGTAGTGCGCTGCATGCATAAGCTGTCTATTATATTAACTATCGCTGTCTTCGAAATCGAGCTGGTCAGGCAGCGTCTCCTGGCGGTAGTGGTGGATGTAATATTGGAACAAACCAGAGCGTAAGCGTTGCGTGTACTGGTCGCTGAACTTGTCCGGATAATCTACCTCTTTAAGAAGTGAGTTGATCAGATTTTCTGTTGCTTCAGGTAGAGCATTGCGTTTAGCTAGGCGCTCCAGCCCTTTATAGATATTCTTTAGATAGCGTTGCTGGGCTCGCACTGCATCTGGCTCAACCAGTCCCCCACGCCCGCTGACGATCGTGTAGCCCTTGAAAGTATTTTCCAGGTGGTCCAGCGTTTCGATCCAAATAGGAAGGTCGGCTTGGGAGAGGAAGGGAGGCTGGTTGGGTGTTACCGCGTCGCCTACGAAGAGCACACCAGCCTGGGGGATGACCACCCAGATGGAGCCCGACGCCGGGCCGGGATGATGCTCCAGTATGACCTCCGGTCCACCCCAGTACAGGATCATCTTTTCAGAGAAGGTGATATCAGGAGATATCCAGCGTGTGCCAATAACATCATCGTAGGTCTCCCAATCAGCACCGCCTTCTGCGCTCTGCCCCTTGAAGATCACCGGGCGGTTGCGGAAGACCTGGGCGGTCTTATGGTGCGAGATTACGGTACATTCCATGGCACGCGTGCCCAGAGTGCGATCTGGGTGGGCATCTAGCGAGATCAGCAAGCGGGAAGATCCACCTCGTAGGGTGATCAAAGCCGAGCGCCAGGCACGCGTGTCTTCGGTGCGTAGCGGGGCGTCGATCATGATCGTCCCTTGAGAGAAGATCAAGGCGCCCAATGTCACACCCAGATAAGCATCTTCGTAGAATATTCCTGGTTTAAGCTGGTGCATATATCTCCAATATTATATCGAAGGGCCATCCGGCTTGAGCGGGAGGAATTCCTAATCTGGGAGTAAATCCCGCATATCCCGAACTCGATCAGAGCAAACCCTCGCCATCGCTCAATCCATCTGAGTGGGTAGGGTGAATTTAAAGTTCGAACCACCTTCTGGTCCGTCATCCACCCAAATCTGCCCACCGTGGGCCTCCACAGCTAATCGGCAGAAGGCCAACCCCAAACCTAATCCCTTTGGACCACCCCGTCCGTGCAGACGGGAAAATTTATCGAAAATGCGCTCGCGTTCATCGGGCGGAATGCCTGGACCGTTATCTTGCACCCACATTATTACTTGGTTGCCTTCCAGGCGAGCGCCCAGGTAGATGGTGCTCCCAGCAGGTGTGTGCTTGACAGCATTCTCCAATAGGTTTGTCAGCACGCGTCCGATCATATCGGTATCTACCCAGACTCTCGGTAGATTCTCTTCGATCAGCAACGTGATCTCCTGATTCTTGTTCTCCACGATGGGTAGCACGTTTTTAACTGCTTCTTTGGTGATGCTAGTGGGGGAAACGAGCTCGCGGCTGGCAATGGACTGACCTGCCTCCAGGCGGCGGATGTCCAGCAACGAATTGGTCAGGCGCTCGATACGCTCAGTGGCGCGGATGGCGATATCCAGCAAGGGCTCAACTGCGGGATCGGAATCTTGGGGCATCAATGCCTGGATGACATCCAGGCTGGAGACGATGTTGGACAGTGGCGAGCGTAGATCGTGATAAATCATGGAGATGAGATCGTTACGCAGGTTATCCAGATTTTTACGCTCGGTAACGTCCCGTAAAATCCATTGGAGGTTTGAGATACCATCAATGAAGACGTTGCGAACATAGACTTGGATAGGGACTTCGCGACCGCCTTCTGCCTTTAGGCAAGTTTCATAGCTGGTGGTTTCGCCAGAGGCGAGTTTTTCGAATTTCTCGCCGAGCTCAGCCTGATCGACGATTTGAAAATGGTCGATCATGGCGTTGAGTAGCGACTCCCGATTCATACCGGTGATCATGGCAACCTGGCGGTTAGCCTCCAGGATACGCCCTTCCAAATCAGTGATCAAAATTGGGTCGATGCTGTCTTCAAATAATTCGCGGTATCGCTGGTGGGCAGCTTCCATGCGTTCGAAGAGCTGGGCGTGGTGGATGGCAGTGCCAGCCAATCCGCCGATACCTGTTATAACCTGCAGGGCGTCTGGGTCGAAAGCGCCATCTTTCGGGTTGATGGCTTGCAGGATGCCAATCACCTCGCCTCGCAAGCGGATGGGTGCACAGGCGATGGCTTTGGTGACAAAATTGAGTAGTTTGTCGACAGTAGGGAGAAAGCGCGGATCTTGACGCACATCGGGCACGATTATTCCGATGCCTTCTCTTGCCACCCAACCGGCAATACCCTCACCTTGAGCCAGGCGAATGCCGATAACATTTGGGCCTTTCTCACCAGACGCAGCGCGGAAGACCAACTCCTGGGTTTGCGGATCGATCAATGCCAGGGAGACCACTTCTACCTGTAGAGCTTGGCTGATCTGCTCAAGGATTTGCTGCAGGACATCATCGGTTTTTAAGGATGCCGTGATGGTGGCAGCGCTCTCTGCCAGGGCGGTCATGGCGCGCGTCTGGCGCTGGCTCTCTGCATACAGGCGGGCATTGAGCACAGCGACGCCCGCCTGGTCGGTAATAGCTCGCACCAGAGCCAGGTGATCCTGGGTGAAGAAACCCGGGGTGGGGTGCACCAGGGTCATCACCCCCACCAGATGATCCCGCGCCAGTATGGGCGCGCTGACAGCGGATTTTGGACCGGTGCGTTCGGCGTCATCATCCGGACGGCGCAGCCAGCGCTCGTCTTGGCTGGTATCTGGCACCAGAACAGCTTTCTGATTGCGGATCACCCATCCGGCTAAGCCGCGCTCGTAGGTGATGCGCAGTTGTTGGGTGGTTTGTTCGTGTAATTGCGAGCCGGTGATGATGGCAGACTCAACTGGTTGCTGGTTGCCGTCCAGCACGATGATGCTGCCGCTGATTGCCCTCACGTTCTTCATGGACAGGAAGAGCACGCGGTGGA
>DATCYX010000413.1:0-3354 GCA_036526235.1 Anaerolineales bacterium
AAGGGATTTGAGAGGAGCTGCCCCTAGTACGAGAGGACCGGGGTGGACAGACCTCTGGTGTGCCAGTTGTCGTGCCAACGGCATCGCTGGGTAGCTATGTCTGGCAGAGATAACCGCTGAAAGCATCTAAGTGGGAAACTCGCCTCAAGATGAGATCCCTCATCCCGTTAAGGGAGTAAGGCCGCAGGAAGACTACCTGCTTGATAGGCGTCAAGTGTAAGCGCAGCAATGCGTTCAGCTAAGTCGTACTAATGGCCGAGGGCTTAACGTGTGGTGCGGAGAACTCAAAACTTTTCTGAGTGTAGATTTCGATCTTTGATTTCCAAATCATTGATCTGTGAGATACTACGCGCGCCTTTTTGGTTGGTATTAACATTGTAAAAAAGTCTCTTTGGTGATTGGAGCGACGGGGGTACACCCGGTTACATCCCGAACCCGGTCGTTAAGCCCGTCAGCGCCGATGGTACTTGGGGGGCGACCCCCTGGGAGAGTAGGTCATTGCCAACGAGACTTTTTTTATTTAATTGACAATTAATCTTCCTCATGTTAGAATTATTGCAGCAGAGTTCATGGGTCTGCTCTTGTTCGTGTGCTTATTGCAACCAGGCAAGAGGAGAAAGCGTATCGAGTACTGTATGATCAAAAGATTTTCCCCTGCAGTGTGGCTCGGCTACGTCCATGAAGGCTTGCCGGGCTTTTTTGTTGAAGCCCAGTGTTTATCTGATTACCAGGAAGGAGGTGAAAAGATTGGCAACCGTTAATATACGTCCGAACGAGTCGCAGGATCAGCTATTTAAGCGCTTTCGCAAAAAGGTGGCCAAGAGCGGTATCTTGAGCACTGTGCGTCGTAAGCGTTGGTTCGTTTCGAAGAGCGAGCTGCGCCGAATCCAGAAGAAAAAGTCGATTCGCCGCATCCGGCGACGACAAACCAATGATTCCGAATAGTATGATAACCGGAGGTGTTTATGGCGAAAGACGAAGGAAAAATTCAAGTTGAAGGCACGGTAATCGAAGCATTGCCCGCCACCCAATTTAAAGTGCGCCTGGATAATGGTCACGAAGTTTTAGCTTATCTCTCGGGCAAGATGCGCAAGTACTATATCCGCATTTTGTTGGGAGATCGGGTGCGTGTGGAGATGTCCCCTTACGATCTCACCCGAGGGCGGATCGTGTATCGACACAAGAAGTATTCCGAAGCGCCTATGGCCGAAGAGCGCGAAGGCTAGGCATGGACCTTGCGATAGACTTGTATCCAAGTCTGTCTGAAACCACTGGTACCTCCGAATTTATTGTATAAGTTTTTTTCCTAGCCATGGGCCTCCCTATCAATTGGGAGCCCATTTGCTTTTTAAGTTGCGGTTCAAGCAAAATTTCCTCCTACCCGACTGGTGAATTACCTGATAAAGTCAGGAATAGAGGTAGAATAATTTTGTTATTCCTTTGGGATCAAAGCCAGGTCCGGAGTGGGTAACTACATTACGCTAACCAAGGTGAATATAGCTCTCATGAGTATTATCGGCGCAATTGTAAGTTGGAGCAAAAGAATCAAATTTCATATTCGTTCTTTCCCTTTTATGGTTCTTATGCTATGTGTCGTTTCCTTCGGATTGTTCATCCCATGGCTGGGCTATTATTGGGATGACTGGCCAGTTATCGTCTCAAGCTACTTGCGGGGTGTGAACTTTTTTTGGCAGTTCTATAGCGGCGAACGCCCCATCGAGGGCTGGATATATATATTGACCATCCCCATCCTAGGGACTAGACCTATCGTTTGGCACATATTTATCCTTTTTATGCGTTGGGTAACAGTATTGCTAATGTGGTGGGTAATGCGTGGGTTATGGCCTCAGCGAACTCGAGAGGTAACTTGGATGGCTCTCTTGTTTGCTGTTTATCCAGCTTTCGAGCAGCAAGTATTCCCGGTCAATTTCAGTGCCCATTGGATCACCTATAGTCTATATTTCCTTTCATTGGGTTTAATGATTCGTTCTCTGCGGAAACCACGCCTTGCCTGGCTATGGAATTTGCTGGCAGTCTTGATTACGGCGTTGCATCTATGGACTATGGAATATTATGCAGGTTTAGAACTTCTCCGTCCATTGGTTCTATGGATGATGGTGGCTGAAGATAAGGTAAAACTGCGCACCCGTATCATGCTCACCATGCGCCGGTGGTTCCCATATTTATTAGTAATCGGTATCTTCACCTTTTGGCGATTGTTTCTACTCGATGTGGGCACTCAAGACCCTAATGAGCCGAAACTGCTAAGCGACTTGGTGAGCCAACCATTTTCTGCTGGCGTACAATTGTTCCAATTTGCTGTGCAGGATTTTATCAACATCATTTTTGGAGCCTGGTACAAGACGATTGCGCCAGAAACGTTTGATCTTTCAGACCGGCTAGTGCTATTCACCAGTCTCTTGAGCTTGCTAATCATTGTTTTATCGTCTCTTTATTTGATGCGCCTAAAGTACAGTTCCTCAATTAATCTCGGGCGATCATTGCAGCGAAACTGGTTGAAACAAGCATTGTTATTTGGTTTTCTGGCTGTATTATTGGGACCTTTCCCGGTATGGCTGACGAATCGCTGGACAATATGGGGGCTATATGGCAGCCGATTCGCCATAGCTTCCATGTTTGGAGCCAGTGTCCTTTGGGTTGCTATTTTAGAGTGGATCACTATTCGAAGGTTACCTAAATTGCTAATCTTGTGCGGTTTCCTCGGTCTGGCAATTGGCTACCATATTCGGTGGACTAATAATTTTCGCTGGATATGGAAGGATGAGCTTCGTTTTTACTGGCAGTTATATTGGCGCGCGCCGTACCTAAAACCTGGCTCGACAATAGCATCGGATGGCGAATTCTTTCCTTATGTTGGTCGAAACGCGACGGCTTTGGGTATTAATTTGCTCTATCCACAAAGTAATTATCCTGGAATTGATTATTGGTTTTATGAGATTGCACCTGGTTTTGTGCGTTTCCCAGATGAGATGAAAAAAGGTAAAGATATCCAATATTCTTTTCGTAAATTCAAATTCACTGGCTCTACGTTGGATACTGTCTTTATCACCTATGAATCGGAGAAAGGTCAATGTTTATGGGTACTTTCTCCTCAAGATAAAGATAATCCAGAAATCAATCCAATGTTGGCGGATGCGCTACCTATTTCGAATTTGGATCGCATTGAACCTCAAGCCAAGGGAATACCTCTGGAAGCTGTTTTTGGGTTGGAACCCGACCACGACTGGTGCTATTATTTCCAAAAGGCTGATCTTGCTCGCCAATACTTTAACTGGCAGGAAGTGGTCAGACTGGGAGATGAGGCGAAAAAACAGGGGCATAGTCCGAATAACC
>DATCYX010000414.1:0-3110 GCA_036526235.1 Anaerolineales bacterium
GCTCTCGGCGCACGGGAATGACAGCCTGGGAGATAGCTAAGCTGTATACTCAAGAATTCAAGTTGGACTTAGAACGCCTTAATATCCTTGAACCAACGATCTGGTGCCGAGCGACCGATCATATATCCGATCAAATCGAGGTCATCCAGTGCATTGAAAAGAATGGTTATACATACCGCACATCTGATGGGATATATTTTGATACCTCGAAGATGCGTGATTATGGGCTCCTGGCCCGCTTAGACATTGAAGGCTTGCAAGCAGGGGCGCGTATCGACATTGGAGAAAAGCGTCACCTAACGGATTTCGCGCTGTGGAAATTTAGCACACCAGATCAAAAGCGACAGATGGAGTGGGACAGTCCTTGGGGAGTAGGTTTCCCGGGATGGCACATCGAATGCTCGGCCATGTCTGCTAAGTACCTGGGACCACTTTTTGATATTCATTGTGGCGGCGAGGATCATATCAGTGTGCACCATACCAATGAGATCGCCCAAACGCAGGCTTGTTATGGGACGCGCCTGGCGAATTTTTGGATGCATGGATATTTCCTTCAGATTGATGAAGCTCGGATGGGTAAATCTGCTGGCAATTTTCTGCGACTGGAGACGCTGATCGATATGGGATACGATCCGCTGGCGTGGCGCATGTTTTGCTTGAATGCTCACTACCGTGCCAAATTGAACTATACAGTGGATGGCTTGGATGGAGCGATGATTTCGCTGGACCGCCTTCGGAAAGCAGCTTACGATTGGGGCGAGCCAAGTGTGGTAGATGAAGAATATGTGGCTAAATTTTTGGAGACTGTTAATGATGACCTGAATATGCCGCGTGCCATGGCATTAACATGGGATTTGGTAAAGTCCGACTTGCCTAACGGAACCAAGAAAGCTACGATCCTTTATTTTGATCAGATTTTAGGTCTCCGGCTCGACGAATGGGAACCAATTGAGGAGATCATCCCGGATGAGATCATGGAATTGGTACAAAAACGGCAGGAAGCCCGCCAAGATAAACGCTGGAAGGATGCCGATGCGCTGCGCGACGAGGTGAGCGTAGCTGGATTTGAGATTGAAGATACACCCCAGGGACCCCGGGTAAAGCGCAGGAAAATAAGGGTTGAATATTAGAGACGGGTGTACAACGCAAATTATGGAAAATTTGGAGATTATCCTTTATGAAAATTGCGATTACAGGTAAAGGGGGCGTTGGAAAAACCACGCTGTCCGCGCTTTTAGCACAGGCTTATGCAGATTCTGGGCGCCAAGTGCTGGCGGTCGATGCTGATCCATCCCCTTGCCTAGCGGGGGCGCTTGGTTTCCCTTCTGAATTGCGCGCTCGGCTCAGCCCGATCTCTGAAATGGATGAGCTAATTTATGAACGCACAGGGGCAAAACCGGGCACTACCGGCGGGTTCTTTACATTAAATCCTCGCGTGGATGATATACCAGATAATTTTAGTGTTTCTCATCGCAACGTGCGTTTGCTCGAGATGGGCGCCGTCGATATTGGTGGCACAGGCTGTATCTGCCCAGAAAGCGCACTGCTAAAAACGCTCTTTACTCACTTGCTTTTTCGAAAAGACGACGTGCTCTTACTGGACATGTACGCTGGCGTTGAGCATCTGGGTAGGGCAACCGTCGACTTTGTGGATGCGATGTTGGTGGTTGTTGAGCCAACTCGCCGAAGTTTGGGTACGGCTGCCCAAATTAAAAAATTAGCGCATGATATCGGTCTAACTCGACTATGGTTGGTTGGAAATAAAGTGCGTGATCCAGAGGAAGCGGCTTTCTTAGAGGCAGAGACCCCCGGACTGCCATTGCTTGGGGTTATGCCCGCCGATTTAGCTGTTCAGGAAGCCGATCGTTTGGGCATCGCTGTTTATGATTACGTCCCTTCTCTGCGTCAAGCGGCAGAAGATATGGCAAAGAAGCTGGAAAACAATTTGGCGTAATGCTTCGCATAGATATAAATTGGTAGAGGGAAATTGCAAATTTGGCACCCTGTGTATAGGGGTGAGAGGTTGTGGAGGTAGAGAATGACAACGACGATAGCTTTGGCGGGTAAAGGTGGTGTGGGAAAAACGACGATTGCCGGTATGGTGGTCAAATATCTGGTTAAGAATACGCCGGGGCCAGTTTTGGCAATTGACGCCGATCCGAGCAGCAATCTGAACATGGTGCTCGGGCTGGACCTGGATTGGACGGTGGGGGATATACGTGAAGATATGCTAGCGCAGGTGAAGGAATCACTTGGCAGTGGGGGAGCAGCGATGGGAGGCTTACCGGGTGGCGTCAGCAAGCGCGATTACCTAGATTACCATATTCGCTCATCGCTGGCAGAGGGTGATCATGTGGATTTGATTGCAATGGGACGCTCTGAAGGCCCTGGTTGCTACTGTGCAGTAAACCACAACTTGCGCGAAGTTATCGATAGCATGAGCAAGAATTACCGTTATGTCGTTATTGACAATGAGGCGGGCATGGAGCATCTCAGTCGACGTACAACCCGAGATGTCAATCACCTGCTGATTGTCTCTGATCCCACGCAGCGCGGCATCGTGGCGGCAGAGCGCATAGCCGAATTACGTAATGAATTGGATGTACACGTAGAAAATGCTCACCTGATCATCAACCGTCTGTCGGGCGAGATGCCCCAGGCACTAAAAGAGCGCATCGATAGACTGGATATCCCCTTGTTAGGCATTATCCCGGCAGATAGCGAGATCGCTAATTACGAATTCGATGGACGCCCACTGGTAGAGATGGGCGAAGAATCTGTGATCTACCAGGCAGTGAGCGGGATGATGGGGAAGATTGTTTAATGCCAAGAATCTTCGTAATGAGTTAAACCAACTAGCAAAAAATATTCTGGGACACCAATCTGCCCCAGAATATTCTTATTTATTAGTGTCGTTACTCTACTCAATCGCCAAACTTTATTCCCTGTGCCAATGGCAGTTCCTTTGACCAGTTGATCGTGTTAGTCTGGCGTCTCATGTAGGCTTTCCAGGCGTCTGAGCCTGATTCGCGGCCGCCGCCGGTCTCCTTCTCGCCGCCGAAAGCTCCACCGATCTCTGCGCCCGATGTTCCGATATTGACGTTGGCTAT
>DATCYX010000415.1:0-3429 GCA_036526235.1 Anaerolineales bacterium
TTGAAGGCTGCTGCATGTGTTACGACAGCACTGCGTGCATAAAATACTTCCCAACCCTCGTGGCTTCGAATTGCTCCAATGTCACCTGCCAAGTCTTCTGCGCCGAATATAAGTGCCTGAAGGCGCGGATCGGCTGCGGCAATGTGCGGCAGATTGATTATTCCCGAGGCGGTTTCTACGATGGCAATGAGAATTATTTCCCCAGCTGGCCATCCGAATTTCTTTTCTATCGAGGCGATGGATTGGCTAGCCCAGCGAACCTGGTCAGAGTTCTCGACCTTGGGAACGACAATCCCATCGGGGTGACCTTCTAAACCTGCAAGCAAGTCCTCCAGCTCTAGCCCAGAGCCCACAGGGTTTATACGGACAAGACGCTCCGCTTGCCCAAAATCGAGCGTATGTAGCGCTTCTAAAATCGTCTTGCGCGCCTCACCTTTCCGATTGAAGGCGACGCCATCCTCAATATCCATGCAAATGCAGTCCACGCCCAAGGTTGTGGCCTTGCGGATTTTATGAAAATCGTCACCCGGCATATAGAGAAGGGCGCGCCGCGCGCGCATGCTCACCTCCCGCGTCGAGCCAGATTAGCCAGAAAAATACTAAGGAAATACAAGACAGTCATGGGCGCCATCACCAGGGTCATATTGACAGGATCAACAGTAGGGGTAATGCTGGCAGCAAGGATAGCAATTACTACAACTGCTAGTCGCCATTGATCGATGAGCATCTTGTGATTGACGATCCCGATTGAAGCAAGCACGTAAATAACCAGGGGAAATTCGAAAGATACACCAATCCAGAACATCAGGCTAGTCACGAAACTGATATACGAAGCGGGGCGTACTTGCGGATTCATCCCGAGGAAATTTAACAGGAAGGGTAAGGCTGTTGGGAGCATGGCGAAGTAAGCAAATGCCATGCCTGCGAGAAAAAAGATTGCGACCAAGGGAATAGCTATGAGACCGGTAAATCGAGAGCGCCGGTGCAGGCCTGGCGCTGCAAATAGCCATAACTCAAAGGCGATATAAGGTAAGGCAAGGGAAAATCCTACCAGCAAAGCGACACGCATGAACACCCCAACCGGCTCGGTCACTTCAATAGGCGTGAGTTTTCCGATTCCACCGATTGGCAGGGCTAGATAATCGATAATCTGGCGCGTGAAGGCAAAAGCCAGGGCAGTGGTCAAAGCGAGGAAAATAACAGCGCGGGTCAGATGCTTGCGAAGTGCGTCAACGTGCTCCAGCAACCCGGCTGGATTTTCAATGGTTTTTGCTAGGGTATCAGGGAGGGGCTCATCCTCGACTTCTGCTGTGAATAATTGACGTATCTCACTGGTGATGACAGCAATCCATCGAGCAATTGTGCGAAATATCCAGATAACGAAGCGGAATGGAGCGGAAATGATAAGCCAGATAGCCCTCAGGAGGGTGCGCATAGTCAATCTTCGGAGTTAATTTCTTCGCTTTGGATGGATGGAGGTAATATTTTATTTTCTTCGTCAGGCTTAGAAGAGCTATTCGTTTCAGGTGGCGTGGTCCAATCCGACAATCCTTTACCCACTTGGGAGATGTCTTTAGAAACCTCGTTGATGCCGATTTTGCGAGCGATCTCATCTGTACGGGGGAGATTTTTCTGAATTTCCTCCATACCAGCTTCACGCATCAGGCGGTTTGGAAGGTGCCTGATTTCCTGCGAGGTTTGCTGGATGGCGCGCCAATTGGGTGAAGTGACAATACTGCGTAGTAGGCGCCCGATGGTTTTCCCTGCCTTAACCATATCTTTGGGTCCTAATACGATTAATGCAATGATTACGACAAATAATAATTCTAGAGGGCCAATACCGAGAAAATCCATAAAATATTAACCTGAATCCCCAAGATGATTATTATTATTGGGGTGATTTTGGGCAAGTCGATTGAAAGATTGTTGAATCTCGTGCTGGCGACTTGCCAAGCTACCTAATACGCCATTGACGAAACGTGGAGTGCTATCTGAACCGTAGACTTTAGCCAGCTCGACTGCCTCATTGATTGCAACTTTGACTGGTGTCTTGCCGAGCACGGCGATTTCCCATAGAGCGATACGCAGAATATTGCGATCAATAGTAGCAACCTGGTCCATTGGCCATTCAGGTGCATGCTCGGCAATAAACTCATCCAGTGTAGCCATTAATGGGAATACGCCGAAAATGATCTCGCGGGCGAAATCTGCCAAGCTGTCAGCCAAGCCTTCCTCTTCTACCCGCTGCTCCCACACACTTCCAGGGGCATGACCAGTGACATCAATTTCGTAAAGTGCTTGCAATGCAACGCTTCGCGCTCTAGTGCGCGGTTTCATGAGTGATTAGGCCTCGTTCTCCCTTGCATAATCAATGTCTTCGATGTGTACGTTCACACTGCCCACCTGCATGCCGACCATCTCAGAGATCGCTCGCGTGACTTGTTGCTGCACATTGCGGCTCACCTCGCGCAAGTTTACATCACGATTCAAAACGACATGAATATCTGCAAAAACTGTATCTCCCCTGACTTCGATCCGGATACCTTCATGAAAATTGCGTTTAAAAATCCGGTTTAAGCCGGGGGGATCTATGCACATACGACTTACCCCGGGTACATTTAGGGTTGTAAGCTGGGCGATCGTAATCAGCACTTCAGGGGCAATTGTAGTTTTTCCTTCGTCCATGGCTCCTCATAAAGATTACATCATTGCCATTCCGCCGTCGACCCCCAGAATTTGCCCGGTTATGTAAGCTGCCTGTTCAGAGGCTAAAAATGCAGCGGCATAGGCAATTTCCTCAGGTTGGCCTTTGCGACCCAGGGGAATAATGGTGAGTGCGTTTTGGCGGGCTTCTTCCGGTACATTGGCCCATATTTCGGTATCAATATATCCAGCAGCTATTGCATTGACTGTGATATTCCTCGATGCCACTTCGCGTGCGAGAGCTTTTGTGAAACCAATCTGGCCAGCTTTGGAGGCAGAATAATTGGTTTGACCGGCGTTTCCCATTTGACCGGCAACAGAAGTGATATTGATGATACGACCGTAACGCTTGCGCATCATATGGCGAACTGCTGCCTTGGAGCAATTGAAGGTGCTCTTTAGGTTTGTGTTTTGTACACGATCCCAGTCTTCTTCGGTCATCATCATGATTAGCATATCGCGAGTAATGCCCGCATTGTTAACCAGGATATCTAACCCCCCAAAGGTGTCTATTGCGGTCTTGATAAGTTCTTGGGCCTGCTGAAAATCGGATACATCCGCTCTGACGGACTTTGCCTGCCCTCCACCAGTCAGGATCTGATTGACTATCTCTTCAGCAGCCTTTTCTGAAGTGTTGTAGTTGACTATAACCGCTGCATTGAGCCGGGCAAGTTCCAGGGCAATCGCTCGGCCAATGCCACGTGATGCGCCTGTGACTACTGCAAC
>DATCYX010000416.1:0-7317 GCA_036526235.1 Anaerolineales bacterium
TTTCGAGCGGGATGCGCACTTGGTTCAGGCTAAGCCGGTACAATGGCAGCGCATTGACGCCCATCAGCTTTTCTCGCTCGCCTAGTTCCAGGCCATCAGTCCCTACCGGGACGATAAAGCCCTGGGTGATATCTCCGAGCCTGGCGTAAACGATCATTGTATCTGCGCTAATCGCGTACGGCACATAAGCTTTCTCGCCGCTGATCACATAGCTGCCGTCTTCATGCGTCGCCACACAGCGCAGTTCGTTTGGATCAAAGTCATAATGAGGCTCAATCAGGGCAGCAGTATAAGGTTGCCATTCAGCCTCGATCACCCTGGGTAAGTATTCTTGCTTTTGTTCTTCCGAGCCTGCCATCAGGATCGGCATGGCAAACAGCCCGGGTGTCATTACCGCCAGCGCCCCCGCCAGATCGCCCCACGCCATTGTCTCGGCTGCCAAAGCCCCCGTGACGACAGAACGCTCACCGAAGCCACCATACCTCTCTGGGATGGATGCCTGCAAGAAGCCAAGCTCCCAGCCTTTTTCTATCAGGCTTTGCGGGTACTGGTCTTCTTCATCGGCATCATGAGCCTTGGCGCGCAAGTCACTTTGGGCGTAACGCCCAATGGCGTCCACGAGCATTTTTTGCTCTTCAGTTGGTTCAAATGAGAACATGGTCACACTCCTTCTGGATCTACTCTCTCATCAGATTAACTCGACAAATCCAAGTCATTCTTCCCCATTTAATGCTAGTTTTTGGTAGCGAATAGCAACCGGGTTGTGGTTTTTCTCGATTTCATCCAGGTTGCTGATCCGCAGCCGGCCTCGCTGGGCCAGATATTCCACATGAGCACCGGTCTCTTCCAGGGCAAGCAATACGTTATAGCCATGCACATCGCCAAATAAGGCATGAGAAACCTCAGAGATGGTGTGCGGCTGCTCCAATATTTCCAACACCGAATTCAATCGTTTTGTGTGCACCTGGCGAATGGCATTAAGGCGGCCAGGCAGATCTGTGATCACCCCGCGGTGCCCTCCCAGTGTGATGCGTGCGTCGCCCGCCCAGGCTTCCAGGGCGTCCAGTGATTTCAGATAATGATCCAACCCGGTAAATAGCGTTAGATGCTCCGGCGACTGGTGTGGGCTAAGGCCATCTAGCACATGGTCGCCGCTGAACAGCACGTCGTGCAGGCGGATAACCACGTGACCCGCGCAATGTCCAGGTACATGCAAAAACTCAAATGGTCCTACGCGCATGCCTGCCGCTTCGTACGTGAAATCCACATGGATGGAATGGAACAGGCTCTTCGGCAGCATGTACATTTCAATCAAGTTGGCGTGCCGCCCCGGCGAAACACCAGCTTCAAACAAGAATGCCTCCAGGCGACGAGCGACGATTGTCAAACGTTCTTCGTAATTGGTCAAGTTGCGCAGGTCAAGCTCATGCACCCCGATTCTGGCTTGCGTGCGCGGGCGGACGTAGGTGAGTCCCCCGAAGTGGTCAATATGCCCATGGGTGATAAAAACATGGGTCAGGTGTTCCAAGCCAATCGTTTGCCCGATAATCTGGGATATTCGCTGGAATCCATACTCCAGATGCTGGTTCGAGTCGCCAAAACCCGAGCCACTATCAATCAAAACCCTATAAGAGCCTTCCTGGGGGTCATCCAGTAGAACCAGATAGGCATAACCCCACAGGATGGGAAACTCCTGGAGGGGAATTTGAAATATACGCGCGCCACGGGAAGTCTCAAATAGACTTACCTCAGGGGGTTTGGATAGCGGTTCTTCAACCATCATCAGCTTTTACGGACCAGTAAACCCTTTAAAAACATTTCGGCAAATTGATCGGCGATCTCAGTGGGTGAAAGGGAACCATCTGGGCGGTACCAAGTGATGGACCAATTCAGGACACCCAGCACAAAGCGGGAAGCCAGGGCAGGGTCTGCGCAGGAAAAAATGCCCTGCTCGTGACCATCATTAATCAAATCCCGCCACAGGCGCTCAAAACGGTCTCTCCGCGGTGTGTGACGGGCGTGATACTGAGGCTCAAGGGAGCGATGTTCCAGGAGCAAAACTGCAGCCAGATCACGATTTTCCAGCATGACCTGTAAATATACGCGCATTGCCTGGCGGAGCTTTTCATCGGGAGAGAGCGGCTGCGAGATCACCTGCTCGATATGCTCAATTAGCAGGTCCAACGCCCGATCGAGCAGCGCCAATAATATCTCTTGCTTGGACGAAACGTGGTGATAAAGGCTGGCTTTCTGCAGGTTTACTGCCAGGGCGATATCTTGCATCGAGGCGGCATGGAAACCTTTTTCACGAAAGATTTGAGCGGCAGCTTCCAGGATCTCATCCCGGGTCATAACTTTTCCTTTACTCCCTACCGAACGGTCGGTAGATTTAGTATATCAAAAACCAACCCTAATGTCAACTTACAACATGGTATGTATGCCTCCGGCATAGTCCAATCGTTACTTGTGCCATATTAAGCTGTGGTAAACTGAGTTCGTTATCACAGGAACGAAGGAGAACTACGCAAATGCAGATCAATATCGGCCTGGCGCGCATGCATATGGAACCAGGCGAGCGACGCGATTTCTTGCCCGGATTTGTAGCCAGGCTGGAGCATTATGGCGCTAGGGTTGTGCTCGAATATGGCTATGGGAGCGGCATGACACTAGTCGAAGAGGACTACCTCCAGGTCGCTCCGTCCGTTACTTTTGCTACCCGCCAGGAGGTTTACCAACAAGACATCGTACTGGTCCTGCGCTGTCCCGATACCAACGATATCTCCATGCTTCGACCAGGCGCATGCTTCATTTCTATGCTACATTATCCAACACGTCCTCAGCGGGTTGAATTCCTACGCTCTTTGGGTATTGAAGCCGTGTCCCTGGATTCAATCAAAGATGATTCTGGGCGACGAGTGGTGGAGAACCTGCGCTCGGTAGCCTGGAACGGCATCGAGGCTGCTTTCAAAGTATTACGCAACACCTATCCCGATCCCGGTTTCGGCAGCAAGCAACGCTCCCCCATCCAGGTCACATTGATGGGAACAGGTGCGGTAGGCAGTCACGTTGTTTCAGCAGCTAGCCGCTATGGCAATGAAAACCTGCGCGCGAAAATGGTGGCTGCGGGAATCCCGGGAGTTAAAGTGGTCGCCATCGATTACGATGTCACGCCCCACGAAGAGATCATGCGCGAGATCCTGATGAATACCGATATCTTAGTGGATGCCACCCAACGCCCCGACCCAAGTAAACCCGTTATCCCGAACCAATGGGTGGGTTATTTACCGCAACATGCAGTCATTCTCGACCTCTCGGTAGATCCTTATAACTGTGATACGCAGCTGCTTTCCATCAAAGGTATTGAAGGTATCCCTCAAGGCAACCTAGACCGCTATATCTTCTCTCCAGACGACCCAGAGTTTGACATCCTGCCGGCTTGCATTTCAACCATCCATCGCCGCCACACGGTATCTTGTTACTCGTGGCCTGGCATTTATCCAAAGAAGTGCATGGAATTGTACGGACGGCAAATCCGCCCCATTTTGCATGTCCTGATAGACAAAGGGGGACCGCAAAATATCGATCCCGAGGGCAGCTTTTTCGAACGCGCCATTGCCCGCGCTTTGCTCTCTCGCTTACCTATAGATAACAACGCGGTCCAAAGCACACAATACTCTCAGCAACGCAACAACAAGGATGGCTCCTGACCAGGTAGGTCCAACATCATTCTCAAATCTTATTACGAGGTGCAACTATATCTCTTCCAAAATCAGTCGGCTTCCCTCGCATGATGAAGGAACCTGGTGAAAAACGGGTTTTCCTCCCTGAGTTCATCCAATACCTGAGCGAATCAGGTTTAATTATTTTTATCGAAGAGAGCTACGGCTCTCGCTCAGGGTGGAGTTTCGACGATTACAAGCAGGGGAATGAGAACGTGCGCTCGTGTTCTCAACTGGAGGCCTTCCAGCAAGACATCGTTGTGGTGCTGCGTTCTCCGACTTTTGAGGAGTTTCAGCTGCTACGTCCCGGCACTAATCTGATATCGATGCTGCACTTTCCCACTCGTCCAAAACGGGTAGAAGCGCTCAAAGAACTTGGGGTAGACGCCATTTCATTGGACAGCATTGTCGATGACAACAACATTCGCCTGGTCGAAAACATGCGTGCGGTGGCTTGGAACGGATTGGAGGCAGCCTTCGATGTGTTAGAGAAGCGCTGGCCTGGATTGAGGCGACAGGACGACCAGCCAATCCGGGTGCTAATCCTGGGCACTGGCATGGTAGGCAAGCATGCCAGTGAAGCCGCCACGAAATTGGGCAATATTGAACGCAATAACCAGCATATTGAAGAAGGTGGACCCGGATCGGTTGCGATCTCCATTGGGCGCAATATGACGCACCACCCTGAGAGGCTCAAGAAGCTATTCAACGAAGCCGATATATTAGTGGATGCCACCCAACGCCGCGACACTTCTGTTCCGGTAGTGCCAAACGCCTGGATAGAATGGCTGCCACAACACGCCGTGATTACAGATCTGGCAGTGGACCCCTACACGCTAGACACCCAACCTCCAGTGGTCCGCGGTATCCAGGGTATCCCAAAGGGAAACTTGGACCAGTATGTCTTCTATCCCGACGACCCTAACTGGGAGAAGACAGTGCCCACCACTGTCCCCAACCAACACCGGCGTACGGTGGTTTCCTGTTACTCCTGGCCAGGCATTCATCCAGAAGCCTGCATGCGTCACTATGCCCTACAACTTGATCCCCTAATGGAAGTCCTGATTACAAAAGGGTATGACGGCCTTGACCTTCACGGTGGTTATTTTGAGCGCGCGATGTATCGTGGCACCCTAAGAACATGGCTGAATAGCGGGCACTACGAACCTCGCCCACGCTAAGGCTTAGTACGCACTATCACCGTAAAGGCTCGTCTTTTATTTTGGATCACTCGTCCAAAGGGTCAAGGGGTCAAAATGGCGATATGTCCCGCTAGTACGCCATAAGAGATAATTTTCCCGCTGCTCATCCGTTGCCCAAACCTTGTAATAAGCCATACCAGAGAAACGCGTCCCGGCTGGTCCGAGACGAGTTTCCAGGTGTAGGTGAGAGCCGCCAGCATTGCCGCTCTTACCCACATTACCCAGCGGCTGGCAGGCGCGTACGCTATCCCCCAACCTCAGCGCAGGTGGCCTCTCCATATGGGCATAGAGTGTGTAAAGCGACTCTCCAGCACCCATTGAGATCCGATCCGCCAGTTCTGGCGGCAGCAGCGAGCCAGGCGTCTCCAAAATGAGCATATTCCCATATGGGAAGCTATCCACAATCGATGCAGCCACCTGTCCATTCAACACAGATTGAATCCCAGCTCCCTCAATCGCTGCCCGGTCGTAGCGGCGGAAATATGCGAAATCCACACCGTGATGCCGCGCCTCGCTATTCGGGGGTGGGGGTCGGTAAGGTTCCGATACGATCTGAGATAATTCTTCCAGGGGGGTATCTACCAGCGGTGAGCAAACCGAAAAAGCCGGCGCTGGTACTTCTGTATCAGGTGCCATAGGAGCGCTTTGGGGTTGGGTCGGATCTGCAGTCTCTACCGGAAGGTCATTCGATCGTATGGTAGTGCCCTTGCGAGAGGGCAGGCTGGTGGGCGCTTGTCGATTAACAGTAGTCGTGGAGAGCAGTGGCGGAGGATCATCAGCTCCTCCACCACCGGTAGAACTGCCTTCAGAATCCTGGCAAGCCGCCAGAATCAAGATCATACACACGAGGAGAATGAGTCGAAATCGCATTAACCATCGCTCTTATGTGAAACACAAGATGCTATCAATATTGTAACCGACATCCTTTGCATATTCGCCCATTACACTTACTCGCGTAGCGAATATGTTAGAAGAACTGCATCACATCACCCCTTAGCTCCATGGCTTTCTCAAAGTCGCGAACGGATGTCATTAGTATGATAATAAAAGTGGACATGGCAGGCCGCTAGTCATTAGGTCCTGTAGACCGTCTCGCAGTACGACCGCCATGTCCAACATCCAAGCGAGCCCGAACAGTTGAGTGGCCGAGAGAGGCCGAATCCTTGCTAGTGTGGGCTCATCTCGATTATACGGAGGAATCGTACCAATGACAACACCGAGTGAAGCATATGTTGGGATCGATGTCGGCAAGACCTGGTTGGATATCGCCCGGTGGGGCAGCGAAACAGTCTGGCGGGTATCCAATGATGATGATGGCGTCGCCAAAATCATGGCTTGGGTTGCAGAGATGGAACCCCAGCTGATCGCCGTGGAAGCCACTGGCGGGTATGAGCAATTGCTCGTCCAGAGCATGCTCTTGAACAACCTGCCCGTCGCGGTGATCAATCCCACGCGGGTGAGGGCATTATCCAAAGCCACCGGCAAGCTGGCCAAAACGGACGTGATCGATGCGCGGCTGATCGCTGAATATGCCTTCAAGATCCAGCCTGAGACCCTTGGGCCGAAAGAAGCCAATGAAATCCGTCTCAATGCGTTGGTCACCCGGCGAGAACAGCTGGTAGAGATGCGGGTTGCCGAGCAAAATCGCCTGGGAACCGCCCAAAACAGCATGCAAGCCGATATCCGCGAACATATCGAGTGGCTGAGTTCACGCATCGAGGCGCTCGAAGCCCAGATCAACGCGCTGGTTGACAGTCTGCCTGCATGGCGAGAACAAGTGCAGCGCCTGGACAGCATTCCGGGCGTGGGCAGGATCACTGCCGTAACGGTGTTGTCCGAAATGCCGGAGTTGGGCCAGCTGGACCGCCAGAAGATTGCTGCCTTGGCTGGCCTGGCCCCCTTCAACCGGGATAGTGGCCACCAGCGCGGTAAGCGGCGCATCTTCGGGGGTCGCAAAGGTATCCGTCGCGTACTGTATATGGCTTGCCTGTCCGCTAAGAAGTACAATCCTGTCATTCGATCCTTGTTTGAGCGTTTGATGAAGAAAGGCAAAGTATTCAAGGTTGCTATCACCGCATGTATGCGTAAGTTGCTCACCATCATGAATGCCATGACCCGCGATCAGGTCAATTGGAGGACACCTAAGCCTATTTCAGTATGAATTCCATCTTTACTAAAAACACAGTTACTGCGAGCCTGCCGCAATCTGGCAGGCGAAGCAATCTCGTTCGCAACCGAGTTGGAGACTGCTTCGTCGCAGAAAACGCTCCTCGCTGTGACGTCCGCGTAGAATTCACTGACTTTGAGAAAGCCATCCCTCAACAACAGGTAATTTGGTTAGAAGGGTCTTGAAAACTTCTAGCCTTATCAAATATTTAGCTCTCGTGAAGGCATCG
>DATCYX010000417.1:0-2798 GCA_036526235.1 Anaerolineales bacterium
GCCCTGATTCTCTAGAATCTCCAAGGCAGCCACACTGAGGGCAGAGATGTCTGGTCGCTCAAGCTGCCAGGGGTTTCCACCATACGGCACCACCCGCCCAGCATCTCCGGCCACCAGCTCGGGCAGCGCACCAGTATCGAAGGATAGAACCGGAAGCCCGCAAGCCAGGGCTTCGATCACCGAATTAGGACAGGCTGCATTCACGTCGGCGGAGTACAGCAAGTGCGCCGAGCGATCGATCTCAGGGATGCGCTCCGGCGGTTGCAGGTCAGCCCACAGGATGGGCAGCGATGTGTGTTGCTCCCAACGCTGGCGAGTCTCTTGGGAGACACGACCCACGACCATCAGCTCAACGCTTTTCGGGCCAGAAAGGCTATCGGTATGATTAAGGCGTTGGGAAATCTCGTTTACCAACCCTACTGATGCTTCCAGTCCTAGCTCGTAGCCACCCATCAGGCTGCCCTCCACCAAAAGAATCCGCCAGCGATCCTGCGGAGGCTGACCAGGTCCAACCGGAGAGTAAGCCGAAAGATCCACCCCATTATAAATAACCCGCCAAGGCACAGCAGTGGGAGCATAGACCTGTTCCCACCAGCGGCGGGCGAATTCGCTCTGGTAGACAATGCGCCCAGCCAGACGGGAACGGATGAAGGATAGCAGCCAGTTGCCATATTCCGAGCGCAGGTAATGGCGCAAACCTGTCCGCCTGAGTCGATGCAACCAGTTCATCCCGTTGAGACGTTGCACGATGCGGGCACCGCGTCGGCGGGCGCGCCACAGCCCCGCTAACTGGCGGGTGCCACCGATCACCAGGACGGCGTCATAGCGACCATCGTCAAGGTCGTCACCCACCTCCACGCCGCGCTGGACTAATCCAGCAGCCAGCCGCCGGCGGAAGGAAACCATCCCGCCAACGCCAGAGACCTTTGGGGTGAGGCAGATACGGTAATCAGGCATACATTATCGATCGCGTTTCCCCACCAGCTTGGCAGGCACGCCTGCCCACATCTCCCACTCACCGGTGGATTGCAACAAGACGGCATTGGCCCCGATGACTGTGCCGCGACCAACACGCAGTACCCCGTCTTTGCACAGCAGCTTGCATCCGGGAGAGAGGATGACATCGTCTTCAATCACGATCCCCTCAAAGCGGGAACGCTCCATTGGCAGGTGAATGTCTGCCCTACCCAACCCTACACCCGGATATATCTTGACCCGGTCGCCAATACTGCTGCGCGGATGGATCACCACCCCGAAGCCGCCATGCGCCAGCTCAAAATCTTGCCCAATTTTCACCGAGCGAGGCACCTCTGCGCCCAGAATTTTTAGGGCGTAATATGCCAAGCGCCCCAAAATTGGCCAGGTGCGAGCGTAGACTAGGAAGGAATAGGCATCCATACTGTTCGATCTACAATACACCTACGCCAAGCCGGTGTAGCTGGAAACCGGCCTTTGCCCAAGCCTCACTATGCCAAGCGTTTACAACATCCACAACCAGGCGCCCATGCATTAATGTCGCGGCCTGTGCAGGTTGAACGTCCTTGAGGGCTGTGTGCCCCACCAACAATAAAGCCAGATCGGCGTCTTGCAGTGCTTCTTGCAGTGAGGTAACACAGGTTATGCCAGGAATATTTGCGTCAGGTTTATACGGTTCGTAGGCGAGCACGCGCGCCCCAGCCTCCCCCAGCAGGCGCACAATCTCGATGGCGGGGCTTTCGCGCAGGTCGTCTACATCTGGCTTGTATGCTAGCCCCAGAGCAGCGATGCGGCAGCCGTTCAATTGACCGGCAACACGGCGCACCAACTCGACTACAAATTGCGGCTGGCCATCGTTGACCTCACGGGCAGCGCGTATCAGGGGGGTCAGGTCGGAGGCCGCTTCCACCAAAAACCACGGGTCGACGCTGATGCAATGACCGCCCACACCTGGTCCCGGGCGCAAAATATTCACACGCGGGTGGCGGTTGGCAAGTCCAATTGCTTCCCACACGTCGACACCCAAACGATCCGCCAGGCGGGCAAACTCATTGGCTACGGCGATGTTGACGTCACGATACGTGTTCTCCATCAGTTTGACCATCTCAGCCGTTGTGGCGTCCGTCAAGATGATCTCACCGCGCACGAAGACGGCGTAAAGATCTCGCCCGGCTTCGGCAGAAGCACGGTTGAGACCGCCTATGACCCGGGCGTTCTCGATCAACTCGCGCAGGATCTGTCCGGGCAACACACGCTCCGGCGAATAGGCCAGGTAAAAGTCAACGCCGGGATTCAGCCCAGAGCGGGCTAAAATTGGCGCTACCACGTCCACCGTGGTACGCGGAGGGGAGGTCGATTCGAGCACAACCAGGTTGCCAGGGCGCAAGTGGGGGACGATAGCCTCAGCCGCCGCGATGACGGCGCGCATGTCAGCCTGCTTGTCCCCATAGAAAGGCGTGGGCACAGCGATGATGAAGGCGTCTGCCGGCTGCGCTTGCTCGCTGATCACCAGGTTGCCTGAGCCCAACGCAGCCTGAACCAGGGTCCTTAAACCTGGTTCATGGATATGCAATCCGCCATTGCGAAGGGTATGGACAACCCGCGAGTTGACATCCACGCCGGTCACATGCAAGCCATGCGTGGCAAACGTGCTGGCTGTTGGCAAGCCGATATATCCCAGACCAAACACGCAAATGGTATTAAACTCCACAGGAACTCCTAATAGCAAAGGTTAATGACAACCGAATTATGCCACAAGTTTATCTCAAATCCCCCTATATCTAGGGCAATTGCATATGCCCTGAGGGGCATGCGCAATCCCG
>DATCYX010000418.1:0-4156 GCA_036526235.1 Anaerolineales bacterium
GATTCCGAGCTAAGCCTGCAAGAGAAACGTTCGCTCATCGTCAAGATGAGATATAACGAACGCGTCCAGGGAGTTGTCAGGGCATCCAGGGATAAACTTAAAAACACGTTGGGGATATTCGCTTACGCACGGCTCTCTCAATGGATCCACCGCCGATGGCAGATTGAGCGGAGAATCCATGGCTCTGTGGAGACGGCATCGGGACCGCGCACCTACCGAATTTTTGCGACCCGTTATGATTCAAGCGGAGCATATACCGTCGCACTTCCCGATAAGTGCCTAAAGTTTGCCAATGGCGGAAACCACATCTGCGACGGCGATGGCTATGTGGCCGGTGCCGGCTATACGGTTTTTCTCAGCTATGAGAGCAGCACGGCGGCAATCGTTGGAGAATCTGGCCCTTGGAACGTGGATGATAATTACTGGGCAACCACCTCAGACCCAACGCCCCGGCGAATGTTCGCCGACCTAGCATTGGGCATGCCAGAAGCACAAGCAGCTTATTTTAATGGGTATAACGGTGGTGTGGATCAATTTGGGCGGGTGGTAACCGCACCCTTTGGCATCGACCTGGCACGCCAGGTGAGTATCGATATCGGTCTCCAGCCAGGCAACAACGACTGGATTGATGTTTCATTCTTGTGGACCGAGGGCTGGGATGGCAGCGCGGACTCACAACCTCCCCAATCCGATGCAACCGCAATACCGCAGCCCACAAAAGAAACCATTATTCCCATCGAGGTCGCGTCACCCAACCCAGATGGCTCAGTGGTCCACGTGGTGCAAGAGGGACAAACGCTTTGGAATATCGCCTCAGCGTATCAAGTCAGTCTTCAAGAGATCCTAGTGTTGAACGGATTAAGCGACGGGGCACTGATCTATCCTGATCAAAAACTGCTGATCAAACTCGCTAGCCAAACACCCACCTTGACTTCCACCAGTACACCCGAAACGGAAATACCATCCAGTGTCTCGACCGCCACCCTGCGACCGACTCGGACAGTGGTCCCTAGGTCTGCTACCGCCATCGCCCAAATCGTCTCTACACCTTTGCCACCCCAGAACACCCCAAACGCAGTCCCCACGGCAGGAGTCTCCTCTTCTGACCCAGACGCTGAAGCAAATGTGGACCCATTCATCATCGGGATTGTAGCACTTGCAGGCGTAGGTTTATTTCTGCTTATCTTAGGCCAGTGGTTGAACCGCAGATCATAATAATTTTTCAAATTACCATGTGACCATCATTTTGGTAGTGCAAAGTAATTGCCCTGCCAGGTGTATGCATTACCGCAATACGGGGAATTGGGGGGATATCGCTGTAATCCGTGACCCGCCGACATACAATATTCCTCCCTATAAAAGACTATGATGGGCATGGCTATTATGGCAACTTGGATTATTCTGTTCAACTCGGGCCAGGTCCCGATGCAATGGATACTGCTATTTAGGCCTGATAGCTCCCCGAAGTGACTGCCCCACCCTCGCCGGTCCAGTTGGTATGGAAGAATTCGCCCCGCGGCCGATCGAGGCGCTCGTAGGTATGCGCCCCGAAGAAGTCCCGCTGAGCCTGGATTAAATTCGCTGGTAAGCGTTCCTGACGGTATCCATCATAAAACGCCAGTGCGCTGGAAATTGCTGGGAGTGGGATCCCCGCCTGTACTGCGTTCGCTAGCACCCTGCGCCAACCAGCCTGGGAAGACGACACTTCGCGGCGGAAATATGGGTCCAACAACAGGTTGGGTAGGGCAGGATTACGATCATAAGCTTCTTTTATTTTCCCCAGGAAGGCGGAGCGAATAATACACCCACCGCGCCACATCAAGGCAATCCCTCCATAGTTGAGGTTCCATTTATACTCGCCGGCGGCCGTGCGCATAAGCATATATCCCTGCGTGTAGGAGATGATCTTCGATGCATATAATGCATGGCGGATATCGTCAATGGCGCTCTCTCTCGAGGCTGAGAAGGTTTTTCTCGGTCCCTTGAGCTTCTTGGAGGCGACTTGCCTCTCTTCCTTGAGCGCGGACAATGAACGTGCCAGCACTGCTTCCGCAACCAAGGTCAGAGGTACGCCATTCTCCAAAGCCTCAACCACTGTCCAACGACCAGTTCCCTTCTGACCGGCCGTATCCAGGATTTTTTCAACTAGAGGAGTCCCATCCTCGTCTTTGAATGCCATGATATCGCGTGAGATTTCGATCAGGTAGGAGTCTAATTGTCCTCGATTCCACTCAGCAAATACTTGGTGCAGTTCATCATAGCTTAAACCCAACCCTGACTTCATCAAGTGGTACGCCTCTGCAATCAATTGCATATCGCCATACTCGATACCATTGTGCACCATTTTGACAAAGTGACCCGCCCCGTTTTCACCTACCCAATCACAGCAAGGTGTGCCATCCTCAACTTTAGCGGCGATGCTTTGGAAAATGTCCTTAACGTGTGGCCAGGCTTGGGTAGACCCTCCTGGCATGATAGACGGGCCATAGCGAGCGCCCTCCTCTCCCCCAGAGATGCCCGTACCGATAAAAAGCAAACCCTTTGACTCAAGGTAGGCTGTTCTGCGGATCGAATCCTGAAAATTGGAGTTACCACCATCGATGATAATATCGCCCGGCTCTAGCAACGGGATCAGCAAATCAATAAAATCGTCCACTGGTTGTCCAGCCTTGATCATGAGCATTACCCGCCGGGGACGCTTGAGCAGCGACACAAGCTCCTCCAAAGAATGAGCCCCTACCACTTCGGTTCCTTTTGCACTGGTTTCGAGAAATTCATCTACCTTAGATATCGTGCGGTTATAAACCGCGATGCGGTAGCCATGATCATTCATATTTAATACCAGATTCTGGCCCATGACCGCCAAACCGATCAAACCAAGATCGCATTCAGGTTCTGCGTTGCTTTTCACTAGGAAATTCCTTTTTACATTGTGGAAAAGTATGTACCGCCAGTTTTGAGAATACTCACCTCAAAAGGGGTCGCGAGGGGTATTTTGAGAAATTTACATTATTTCTCGTCAGGGTGCTTGCACCATTGGACGCCAGGCTGGATCAAAGTCGAAGCGTTCCCAGCTAGTCAATTGCGTCCTGCCAGCCCCACTTGCAGACATAACATAGATATCATGGTTGCTACCCTGCGGCCAGCTTTCAAATACGAGCCACAGTCCATCCGGCGAGTATTGAGCCTCGCGTACAGGCCAAGGTCCCAGCTGATACCGGAATTCATTGTACTGCCCATCATTGTAGGATACCGCCACGATATACGGTGGTCCCCCTCCAGGCTCAACCTGATTAAACAGGATAAGATCGCTGTCCCTTGACCATACCGGATGGGTGTTGATGGAATCAGCGCTGCGCGTGTAAATAGCTTGGTTGCTGCCATTGGAATCCATAACCCAGATCTGCACCGGACCTTTCTGGGTGGTCACAAATGCAATCCTGCTGCCATCAGGCGACCAGGCAGGTTGCCGATCATAGGAATACTGCCCGGAAAGGCGCGTGACTGAATTATCCCGCAGGTCTAATACATAGATGCGCGGGCGCCCGCTGTTGCGCAACGAGGTGAAAGCAATCAAATTGCCATCCGGTGACCAGGTCGGATCGAAGTCCCCTCCGGGCACGTTAGGCAAGGGGGTCAAGCCAGAGCCGTCTGCATGGATGACAAACAAGCCCGCGCCTGGGTACAAATCCTCATTCTGGTTGCATGGCGAAATAAATACCAGGCGTAATCCATCAGGCGACCAGTCAGGCTGGCAAGCCCCTTCGGGCATATTCGTAACTTGCACTGGATCACTACTGCCATCCACATTGACAAGCCAAATCTGGGTGGTTCCCGAACGATCTGATGCATACGCAATCTGGCCATTGCCACCGCCAACCGGGGTCGGCATCTGAGTTATTGTTTCAGACGGTTGGACTGGCAAATCAGTGGGTGTAGGTTCCAGTGTCGATGTTGGTGTGGTCGTGGGGCTAGGCTCTAATGTGGGTGAAGATGTGCCTGTAGGAGTATGAGTAGATGTCGATATCTCATTAGTCTGTATGCTGGTAGGATCACCCACGACAACGACCAACGGATTATCGCTAGGAGGATTAATTAGGGAGAGCAAGCGTGATGGCCATGAAGGGAAAAAATTCCCCGCAGCCCAACCCGCCAC
>DATCYX010000419.1:0-3689 GCA_036526235.1 Anaerolineales bacterium
ACCCCCGCTGAGGGCGCCACCACATTGACAAAATTGGCTGCGGCCGCCAGCAGGATCAATTTGGTGAATTTTTCGTCGATGCCTGTTGCTTGGAATATCGTTTTATAGGAAACTGCTACATTGATCAGCCAGGCGAAGACGGCTGTAAGCGCCAGGAGAAAGAATCGCCAATCGCCTTGCTGGGAGGTGCGCACAATCTCCTCTACCTCTGCCATTCTTGTGATCACGAAAAATACACCCAAAAGCAGAATGGCGATAAAGACAGGCTTGCGCATGAAATTATTGTATGGAAATTGCTACTCGATTATCTTAAATTCAGGGATTAGCTTGGGATTCTATAACACCTCTTGATCCCAAGCTATCCAGCGAGCTTACCCCCTTCTCCTGCCGCCCATACCCATCACCAGGGTGGCGTAGTACATAAGCTGCATCACGGCGGTTACCAGCGCAGCGACATAGGTAAGTGCAGCAGCGTTCAGTACTGCATTCACGCCGCGCGCTTCATCTTCTCCAACAATCAAGCCGGATTCAACCAGCAAACGTTTGGCGCGGGCGGAGGCATTGAGCTCGACAGGCAGGGTTGCCAGGGCAAAGAGCGCCCCACCCGAAAAGACGATCACACCCACCCAGGCCAATTGCGGTGCGCGCAACAGCAGGCCGATGAAGATGAAAATCCAGCCCAGGTATGAGCCGACATTGACTGCCGGGACAAGGGCTGAGCGCAAGCGCAACGGCATATAATCCTGGTGATCTTGCATAGCGTGACCCAGCTCATGCGCGGCGATTGCCAGGGAAGCCACTGAGTTCCCGGAATATACGCCCCGCGAGAGGCGCAGCACCCGCGTGCGGGGATCGTAGTGATCGGTCAAGTTGCCTTGTACGCCCTCGATTTTTACATCATATAAGCCCCCGCGCTCGATCAGGCGCTGGGCTGCCTGGGCACCGCTCATACGGCTGCGGGCAGGTACCCTGCCCCACTTATTGTAGGCTGAATTTACATACCACTGTACTGCCAGCATCAGCAGAAATGCTGGCAGCATGAACATCAAATAACGGTAGTCATAAAAGAAGAACACAGTATACCTCCTTACCAGATACAGGCTTGATATAGCCTGAAATACTCACATATCATTAGTTGTGTATTGATTTAATTGACAAAAGTCAATCATTTGCTAATTATTTCTACGGCTTTCTCCAACTGCGGGTCGCGATTATTGGCGAAGTCTTCTTCGGTGACGGGCACTTCTACATCGGGTGTTAAACCTTTTCCGTGGATTGTGCGCTCTTTGGGTGTTAGCCAGCGGGCTACAGTGATTCGAACCGCTCCCTGTTGGTTGCGCAGAGCCGTGGGGATCTGCACCGATCCTTTGCCGAAGGAGGTCATGCCGATGAGCTGCCCTCGACCCAGGTCTTGGATCGCACCGGCGACAATCTCTGAGGCTGAGGCGCTTCCCTCATTGATTAGCACCACCATGGGGATGTCCGTAGCCAGGCCTCCCCGTCGGGCATCATAGGTATCCCGCGTGCCATCTCCGTACTCCTCGTAGGCGATAACCCCCTCGGAAATGAACTCCGAGGCGACATCAATGGCAGAATCCAGATAGCCACCGCCATTGCCCCGTAAGTCTAGAATCATGCCCTGTGGATTCTGGGACATCAGATCTTTGAGCGCATCTTGTAATTGATCTTTAGTGTTATCGGCAAAGATGAGGACGCGCACATAGGCGATATCGTCCTCCAGCATGCGGTAATCCACACTTGGGATAGTGATCTCTGCGCGTGTGATCTGTACATCGAAAGGGTCTTGACCGGTGCGCAAGATGGTCAGGTTAACCGTGCTGCCCGCTGGACCAATCACACGCTGGCGCACTAGTTCGCCATCGATACCGGTCATATCTTCACCATCCACGGCGATGACCTTATCCCCGGTGCGCAAACCTGCTTTCTCCGCTGGGGAACCGGGGATGGGACTGATAATGGTTAGGAAATCGCTGGTGGTGTCTACCCATGCGCCGATGCCTTCATAGGATTCATCACCCTGAAGTTGGGCATTGAGAGACTGGTACTGTTCTGGATTTAGATAAGAAGTGTGCGGATCGTCCAGGGAATCCAGCATCCCCTCAATTGCGCCGCGCATTAATACTTCGTCATCGACGGGCTGTTCTACATACTGGTCGTGAACCAGATCCCAGGCTTGCCAGAAGGGTACGAAGAGCTCCTCGAGCTCCTGTGGCGTGCCGCTCTCTTCTTGAGCAACTGGGGGGCTGATTTCCTGGCCAGGCAAAAGGGCTAAAATCTGCTCAGGGGGATTGAATACTCGCCCAGCGACAAACCCCGCTGAGCAGGCGCCTGTCAGCAATATCCCTGCGATGATCACACTGATAAAGGTTACTAAAGCCTTGGATTTCATGAGAAATCTCCACTATCTCTTCTAAAACTCATCCCGTAAATTGGTGAGTTGGGGTGATTTGAAGACGCTTCTCTTATGCAATCACTGCACTCACCGAGCAATAAGGATACTTTTTCATATCGTAAAGATTACCATAATAGCATTAGAGGATTATAAAAAATATTATCAAGTCTAGAATGTGGGGTGAATTACCACACTACCCTCGCTTCTGCATTCACCTATAGTGAGACTATTCAGCTATCCAACTTTCTAGAAAGGCGCGGCAAGATTCAGGTTCGCTGACCTTGTCGACATAAGCCAGCAAGGCTTGTCCATCCAGCGGGTAAAGCGGGTGACAAGAAGTAGGGAGTGCGCCATGTGAGGCGTGCACGATGTAATGCACCAAGGGGGCTACCAGATTGGCTTTCTCCATTTCTGGTACGATCTCTTCTGCAGTGACGATCACGGTACGGGCAGTCAGGGCCAACTCTTCGTCGATGCCCTTATTATCCCCAATCTGGGCATTACCATGCGGGTCTGCTTGCAAAGCATGAATAACTGCCACATCGGGATGGATGGCGGGGAAGGCGATAAGCTCCTCGCCATTGTAAGGGTCGGTCACTGTGAGCACATCAGGTCGAAGCTTAGGCAAGTCGGTTCCTAACCAGCCGAGCCCGGGCATGAAACCCACGCCAGCCATTTGCGCCCGCAGCCCAAATGCCAGGCTGGCCTCACTCTCCTCCATGATCTCAATTTCACCGCGATTGGCAAAGTAAGTGAACATTGGCGCCAGGCCGAAGATCTCCAGTCCAAAGTAACACGTGCGTATACGCGAGACCATGCCCGATCCAACCAGGAGGTCGCTTTCCAGGCCTGCAGTAAAGGCCAGCAGGGTTAGGTCTCCCGGTTCTGCCTCGCCGAAGAAACGACGGATAAGAGCGCGGACGAAGGCTATTGGACGGCGGTAGAGTGTTATGCCTCCTAAGGCTAGCATATCGCCTGAGCGCACCAATCCAGCAGCTTGTTCAAGTGTAATGAGTTTATCCATATCCCTCGGAGCTCTTCGGTCTTTGGTGTCCCTTGCTCAACGCGTGCTTATCCTGGGATGGCGGTGGTTATCCTGCCACAACTCTGGCATTAATCTGGGCAAGTCATGGGGAAGGCGCATGGCAAGGTCTGCTGCCGTGTGCGTGTTATCGTCCCCAATCAAGATCGTGAAAAAACCTAGCTTCCGGGCAGGAGCAAGGTTACGAGGTGAGTCGTCGAGATAAACGCAACGCTGAGGGAGCGTTTCTCCTGC
>DATCYX010000420.1:0-3432 GCA_036526235.1 Anaerolineales bacterium
CTTGTGTGCGCCCCGGGAAACTAAATCAACTTTTAATTTTTGAACATCTATAGGCAGGTAAGCAGCAGCTTGAACGGCGTCGGTGTGGAGCGGTATCCCCCGCTCCATGCATATATCTCCGATCTCATCAATGGGGTTGATCGTCCCAATCTCATTGTTGGCATATATCACGGAAACGATGGCGGTATCTGAGCGCAAGCGCTTGGCTACCTCATGGGGATGGACGATGCCAAATTCGTCGACAGGCAAATATTCAAGCTCAAAACCATGTAATTGGGCTAGCTGCTCGGCAGTCCGGGACACAGCATGATGCTCGATTGCGCTGATAAGCAGGTGAGTTGCACCTCGCTTTCCACGCTGAGCGAAGGCTACACCCCGCAGTGCCATATTATCGCTCTCGGAACCGCCAGAGGTGAAGACAATCTCAGCGGGGAGGCAGTTGAGCATCTGGGCGATGCTCGCACGGGCTTTCTCAAGAGCTGCGTCGGCTTGCTGTCCATAAGCGTGGACAGATGATGTATTGCCAAATTTTTCACTAAAATATGGCAGCATAGCTTCCATCACGCGGGGATCTAATGGTGTTGTTGATGCGTAGTCCAGATAAATCATTTCGTTTACAAATCTAATGTTTCCAAAAAATAGGGCATCATCTCTCTCCACCAAGGCCAATCATGATTTACATCATGCCCCCAGATGTCGATCAAAGCCGAGATATGCTTTTCTTCGAGAATTTGTTTCAAGGCGTATGCGTCAGCGAGCATGGCATCTTCCCATGCTCCTTGACCAACACATACGATAATTTTACTACGTCGGTACTGATCCAAATACCAGGGATCTGAAAGGTTAGGAAGATAGAATAGGGGACAGTTGAAATATACATTATCGTCTACATAATCGCCAACAAACGAACGCAATTGAAATAAACCGCTCAGAGCGATGACTGTATCAAATATATCCGGATGGCGAAAAAAGAAGTTGCCTGCATGGTAGGCTCCCATGCTTACACCCGTAGCAATCATTTTTTCACCGTAATCTCCACAGTGCTTTCGAATGAAGGGTACTACTTCAAGGGTAATGTATCGATCGTAATCTTCATGTCTACGCGCCCTATCAACAGGATGGGCAGCGTAATTTGCCCAGGTCTGCTGATCCAGACTATCCACTGTGAAAACCTTTATCTTTCCTCCTTCAATATATTCGCTAATTGCCTCGATCATCTTGAAATCTTCATATTCGTAGAATCGCCCTCCCTGAGCAGGAAAAACGAGCATAGGCTTTCCGATATGACCGTAGACCTTTAGCTCCATATCATGACCCAAATTTGGGCTCCACCATTTGTGGTATTCGATGTTCATGCACTCCTCATGTGTATGTGATAGTCGGTATCGAGCTTCGATTATGATGCTTTTTTCTGAATAAGATCAGCCATTGTGTATATGTCGTTGAGATCCTGTGAACGTATCAGATAACCATAATCTCCTAAAGCTGCACTGAAGACTCCACTGATATTCTCGTGGTGGATGAGCTTATTCCCCAGAACACTGACAATATGCTCATGAGAATGAACATATCGGTGTTTCATCTTTCGACCCACATAGCAACAGTGGTATTTCCGCGTGAAATCAGTAGTGAAATGATTATGCACAACGATGTTCGCCCATTCTCGGTACACGTCGATATCACAAGCGTAGTTGAACATATCTGTTGTCATCCCCCCAGGTGGGCGCATGTTCACTTCTAAGGCGATAATCCGGTTATCCTCAGTGCGGAAAAACTCAAAGTGAAAAAAGCGTTCTCGCACTTTGAAAGCTTTTAATACACGTCGTCCAACATCTTCCAGATCTTTGGGAATCTCGCGCAAAGAATAGTAGTATATATCGATATCCTCAATGACCGTTTCCATAACTCCTTGGCTGTATTGATGGGAGGTATAAAATACCATGTTGCCATCCCGATCGGTCAATCCGTCAAAGGTGCAGATCACACCACCGATGAACTCCTCCATAATGTAATCTACCAACGGTTTTTCTGCAAAGAAGGACTCTAATTCTTGCTGGTTGTGAATTTTATATGTTTTTGCTGCACCTACACCGATGTCGGGCTTGGCTACCACCGGGTAACCTGTCACTTTGATCAGGCGTTTTGCATCGCTTATCGAACGTACAACTCGACCACGGGCCACTTCTAAACCAGCTTTTTTAAAGGTTTGTTTCATCAATGATTTTTTCTTCACATGGCCAATCTCATCGGTTTTTAGCCCAAAGATATTAAAGTCTGTACGTAGCCGGGCCTCGGTTTCCAGCCAATATTCGTTCTGGGAGTCAATCCGATCTATTTTCCCGTAACGATGTGTGAAGTATCCCAGCGCACGCAGCAATTCATCGTAGTTGTGCATATCATTAACACGATAATACTCGGTCAAGCTAGCTTTGAGCCGGGGTTGAAGTAGCTCGTAAGGTTCGTCAGCTAACCCCAAAACATTGACGCCTAATTGGTGGAGATTCACGCAAAATAAATCGTAATTCGGTGGAAAATGAGGCGATAAAAATACAACGTTCATGATTTACTCCGATCTGAAATTTGATCATTTATACGATAACTCTGGTCAAATTGCAATGGAAAACGCCTCAACAACAGGTAATTTGGTTAGAAGGGTCTTGAAAACTTCTAGCCTTATCAAATATTTAGCTCTCGTGAAGGCATCGATCTCAAAATGGATGTGGTCTTTTAGAAAATTAATGAAAAGTCTGGACGTGACCTGCGAGGGCGAATGCATTTTATGAATATGCAACAATGGTCGCAAGCGGCCCACGTACAAATTGGGCAAATTTTGTTTGGAAACATGATATAAATAGGCAAACCTTACAGGCTTACCACGATGGAAATTTCGTAGTTGAAGGGTTAGTACCTTGCACTATGCGCGTCTTCTAGATTATTGCCCTTACCTGTCCGGTTTATCCCTTGATATAATACGTTTGTTATTTAACTCACTTGCTGAGGAGGATGGATGGCGTTTGTAATTAAATTTGGAACTGATGGCTGGCGCGGCCAGATCGCAGAGGATTATACATTTGCTAACGTTCGACGCTGTGCACAGGGGTTTGCGGATTATGTGTTAGCGCATTATGACGGCGGCGAATCGATTGTAGTCGGCTACGATAAGCGCTTTCACTCAGAAAATTTTGCCTCGGCGGTTGCGGAGGTGCTGGCGGCCAATGGCCTGAAGGTATATTTAACTGATGGAGCGACACCAACGCCGGTGATAGCCTATTCTATTGTCAACAAAGGTGCAGTGGGCGGGGTCAATATTACAGCATCTCATAACCCAGCGACAGACAATGGTTTTAAGGTCCGGAACGAATTTGGGGGCGCGATTGCGCCAGAAGGTCTTAAAGAGATTGAAGGTCGGATACCAGATTCTGAAGAGAAAGT
>DATCYX010000421.1:0-2181 GCA_036526235.1 Anaerolineales bacterium
ACGTTGTCAATCGAATTCTCGATGACCTGAACACAGTTCTCGATCCGCACTGGATTAAAGTAGCTGGCGAGTTCAATATCCGCGGCGGCATTGGCATCAAGGTGGAAGCCGAGCACGTAAAGACACCTGAAGCCAAGGAAGCCGTCCGGTGAGCGAGGAACCTTTGGAAAGCAAACATTTCACCTGGTATTCGAGGGTGACAGCAGTTTTTGTCACCGCTTTGATTATCTCCAATATCATCGCCGTCAAGCTGATTGATATATTTGGGATTGTATTACCCGCCGCTGTGATTCTATTTCCCATCTCGTACATTATTGGAGACGTTCTTACCGAGGTGTACGGGTTCTCGCGGGCCCGCCAAGCGATTTGGACTGGTTTTTTCTGCAACCTCGTCGCGGTGATTGCTATTTGGGTCGCAGGGATTCTTCCCCCGGCATCTTTCTGGTCCGTGGTCGGTTTTACCAGCAGTGATGTGGCGCAGCAGGCCTACGTGGCTATCCTGGGTTTTACGCCGCGCTTATTGATGGCCTCGTTTCTTGCTTACCTGGCAGGAGAATTTCTCAACGCCGTTGTACTGGCTAAGTTGAAATTAGCGACCAGCGGGCGTAATCTTTGGCTGCGGACAATCTCATCCACGATTGTTGGCCAGGGAGTGGACTCGCTCGTTTTTATCACGGTCGCCTTTGCGGGCATCTTGCCCGCTGGAGCGCTGCAAGCGGCGATCCTTTCCCAATGGGCGTTTAAAACGATCTATGAGGCAATTGCCACTCCTCTAACCTATCTTGTAGTCAACGCCTTGAAACGCGCCGAAGGCGTGGATTATTTTGATCGGGAGACGAAATTTACCCCCATCGGCTGAAAAGAAAATGTTCTAAAGAGGGTTGGTGCCGGAATTTCGACACCAACCCTCTTTTGCTCTAATTCTCTGAAGGGACAGGTCGTCTACCTCCACGGGTCGAAGAACGCTATCGATCCGGTGATTGCATCCCACAAGCGATCCAGGTGGGAGATACCGTCAGGATACTTCTCGGGATCCCATGGCTCGCCGACCAGGGTAAAGGCATCGCCATTCACCATGATGATTGCCTGGCGCGAAGGCCACGGTCCTCCGAAGGAGCGGAAAGTCACTGCAGGGTAGCCGCCGATGGATGTGTCCTGAATAGAGGCAGCGTCGATAAATTCGAGGCGCGGCTCCAGTACCTGGCGCGGGGTCTGGTTTTGGTAATACCCGTAAGTACCTACTGCAACGTAAGTGCGAATCTCACCTGCCTCCCACTCGCCCAGCACGGGACCGCCCTTAATCATCCCGGGAAATTCGGGAACTGGCGCAAAATCTGCCGGGTAGAGAAGGCAGTAGCCGTTCAGATCGTCGCGGTAGAGGCGCATATCGGCGCTTTCTGTTGGGCAAACCTGCTCGGGTCGCCTCACCTCTCGCTGGTTCTGGGGTGGGAAGAAGACGATCGAGCCAGTGACCACGTCCCAGCCGCGGCTGGCAGCCTCTGCCAGCTCGGGCATGTCCTCTGGTTGGGGTGATAAGGTGATCTGATATTTGGTTTCATGGGCGACGAGAAAGGCGCCGCGCTTTGTCGTGTAAGCGGGTAAATTGCTCAACACGACTGCAGGCTGCCCGCCGATGGTGACCTGTTGCTCCTCGTAAGGTGCGCCTTCAGCAAAGAGTTTGTGCCACTTTTGGGCGTAGCCCGCGCTATCCAGGCCATCTGCCGGCCCATTGTAGGCAACCGTCATCCACACGGAGATCTCTTCCTGGGTCTTGGGCTTGTCGCTCTCGCGCGGCCCCAGCAGGTAGAGCACTTCATCGGGGCGTTGCGAATCGATCTCCACGCTGAAGCCAGTGGGGATCAGCAGGCAAAAACCGTTCTCTTTGCTCACATAAAGGGTGGTGCCTTCTTCAGGGGAGGGGCAAATGTCTTCCGGGTCTGGCAATTCGGTCTTGATAGGAGCGGGGGTAGGTTCCGCTGGTTCTTGGGTTTCTACGGGAGCTGGCTCGCTGGGTGCGGGAGCAGGCTGGGTGCGGGCGGCAAGGATACTGCAGGCTGAAGTAGCCACCAGCAGCGTGGCGATCAAGGGTAGCCAGCCTAGTCTGCGAAGTTGGGTCATGTTGATGTAATCTCCTTTAGCGTAATGTGCTCCATGTGCGGAGGTAGCTTGGATCTTTACCCG
>DATCYX010000422.1:0-15822 GCA_036526235.1 Anaerolineales bacterium
GGACATCTTTCTGTAGTAACTTTCCCCTAATTTCTCCCCAGTGCGTTTTTCACATGGTTATATAGGGGGATATCCCAACCCTAAAGTGAACATGGGGGTGCGGTGCCACCTGGTCACTTGACCTTAAACAAATCCCCTCTCCCAAATTGGGAGAGGGGAATGGGCGGAACAGGACTCGAACCTGCGACCTTCTCTGTGTAAGAGAGACGCTCTAACCAACTGAGCTATCCGCCCGCGTGTGGCGATTATACCAAAATCCCCGCTGGTTAACGGGAATTTTGGTATAATCCTTCGTAGCAAAATTAACAATTTTATACCGATTGAGGTGCCCAACCCCTCGGAAGGGAGGGCTTAAAGGCGAAGCCGGTGACGTCAGAAAGATGAATTTAGACGAAGTCCGGCGCTGTCCCGCAACTGTAGGTTAGTCCATTAGGGCTAACAAGCCAGGTCGCCCGCCTCACTCGCCGTTTCCACAAACCTCGCGGAAAGGAGGTGGGACTTTTCACCAAAAGACCCCAACCCCCTGCCAAGAAGGCAGGGGATTTTGCTTAATCAACTTAGTTTTATAAACGAGGAGAATCGATGCATGCCATAAGAAACCGCCGGCGGGTTGTCGCCCTGCTGTGTATGGGCTTTATCCTGAGCGCCTGCGCTTCAGCCACACCCGCCCCCACGCAGCTTCCTGCTGCAACCCCCACACCAACCGGCATATCCATTGTTGACGGGCTGGGGAGAGAGATTACCCTGGATAGACCAGCCCAGAAAGTAGCCTCATTGGCACCCTCCAATACAGAGATCCTTTTCGCTATTGGTGCAGGCGCACAGGTGATCGCCCGCGATAGCTTTTCCGATTTTCCTGAGCAAGCCTTAGCGGTTGCGGATATCGGTGGCGGGTTTGGAGAGATCGATACAGAGACTCTGGTATCGCTCGAGCCCGACCTGGTGATAGCAGCCGAGATCAACCCGGTTGAGAACGTGCAAATGCTGGAAGATCTTGGTCTCAAGGTATTCTATCTCTCGAATCCGAAAGAATTAGATGGGTTGTACGAGAATCTTCGCACTGTAGCCCGCCTGGTAGGGCACGAGGCTGAAACCGAAGGGCTCATCGAGAGCCTAAAACTGCGCGTTTCTACCATCGAGGAGAAGGTAAGTAGCCTTCAAGAGCGCCCCCTGGTCTTCTACGAGCTGGATGGGACCGATCCCAGCGCCCCCTGGACATCTGGCCCGGGGACATTCATCGACCTGTTGTTGACCAAAGCTGGTGGTGACAACCTGGGCAATACCCTGGACAGCGAATGGGTTCAAATCAGCGTGGAGGAGCTAATCACCCAAAATCCTGACGTTATCCTGCTCGGCGATTACACCTGGGGTGGCATCACACCTGAAGATATCGCCGCTCGCCCCGGATGGGAGGTAATCGCTGCCGTGCAGAATGAGCAAGTGTATACCTTTGATGACAACCTGGTCAGCCGTCCAGGCCCGCGCATGGTAGATGGATTGGAAGCTCTGGCAGAGCTGCTGCACCCGGAACTGTTCCAATAGATGAACATCTCTCCACGGCCCATTTTGATTAACTTGGCCCTGCTCGTCATCGCTGCGCTGCTGAGCATCGGCGTAGGGCCGGTTTTCATCCCACCTGATACAGTGACCCGCATGCTGGTGGACCGGTTGCCGTGGATAGCCATCAACCCGGATTGGCCCGAAGCCTTCTCGGCTATCCTTTTCCAAATTCGCCTGCCACACACAGCTTTGATGCTACTCACAGGCGCGGCGCTGGGGGGCAGTGGCGCCGCCTACCAGGGTCTGTTCCGCAATCCATTAGCAGATCCATATCTGATCGGTGTGGCGTCTGGAGCAGCATTGGGCGCGGTAGCCGCTCTGACCATCCAATGGCCCAGCTCACTCATGGGCATGTACACATTGCCGGCCAGCGCCTTTCTCGGTGCTATGATCACGATCGCTGTGGTATATAACCTGGCTCGGGTGGGGCGAGCGGTGCCCACCACAACGCTCATTCTGGCGGGAGTGGCATTCAGTGCCTTCGCCACCTCGTTGATGTCATTTCTCATGCTGCGCTCCAACACAGAGATGCGCCGTGCCCTTACATGGCTGCTGGGGGGCGCCATCATGAGCGGGTGGCAGCCTGTCATGGCTATGTTGCCCTACGAGTTGATCGGTTTGGGCATCCTGGCAGCTTCTGGACACGCTCTAAATGTGATGCAGTTTGGTGAGGAGCAAGCACAGCAGTTAGGCCTGCCCATCGAGCGCATCAAGTTGTTCCTCATCGTAGCCGCCTCTATCACGACCGCCGCGGCGGTTTCCTTTTCGGGGGTCATCGGCTTCGTCGGCTTGGTAGCGCCGCATGTCGTCCGCCTGTTATGGGGACCTGATTACCGCAGGCTCACACCCCTGGCGATACTTGCAGGGGGCAGCGCCCTCTTGCTAGCCGATATGCTGGCGCGCATCGTCTTGGCACCCCAAATTTTGCCCGTGGGCATCGTCACAGCCCTGGCTGGCGCACCCTTTTTCTTGTGGATCTTGCGCCGGGCGAAGACACAAGCCTATTGGTAAACAGGAGGTCCCATGTTAAATATCCATTCCTTAACCGTAGCGTATCAGGAACGCATCGTGCTGGAGGACCTTAGCTTGGAAATAGCCCGTGGTGAGATCTTAGCTGTGGTTGGACCCAACGGGGTAGGCAAATCCACCCTGGTGCGCGCCTTGAGCGGTGTGCTCCCGCCTGTGAGTGGTCAGGTGAATTTAGAAAATAGAGACCTCACCCAACTTTCGCCTATGCAGCGTGCACGCCTGATGGCTGTCGTGCCCCAGGCGCGCGAGTTGCCCGGTGCCTACACGGTCTACCAAACCGTGCTGCTAGGGCGCACGCCGTATTTGAGCTGGTTAGGACACGCTGGGACAGGCGATCACGCTGCTGTGCGGGTCGCTTTAGAGCAAACCCGCACGCTGGAGCTAGCTGAACGACCTGTGGGAGAGCTCTCTGGGGGTGAGCAACAGCTGGTGCTTCTGGCGCGAGCCCTGGCGCAGGATGCACCCGTGCTGCTGCTTGATGAACCCACCACTCACTTAGACCTAGCCCACCAGTCTAATTTGCTCAACCTGGTGCGCCGCTTATCCAAAGAAAAGAATTTAACCGTCCTGATGGTATTGCACGATCTGAACCTGGCAAGCCTGTATGCAGATCGGGTGGCGCTTATGGTCTCAGGTCGCATCCACGCCATAGGCAAGCCCTCCGAAGTGCTAACCACTGACAACCTGTCTGCTGTTTACCAGGTTGCGGTCAACGTGATCCCTCATCCTGATTATGGCAACCCGCTAATTCTGCCGGATGGATTAAACTCCTTAGAAGCCGGAGAAACCGTTGTCACTCACTGAAATTCTGGCAATGATCCAGCCTCTGGATAAGGGCGCTATGCAATCTGCGCGCTCCCGCCAGGATAGGTTAACGAAACCACAGGGCAGTCTGGGGCAACTGGAGGCATTATCTGTACATATTGCGGGCATCACGGGCCAGTCCCAACCCAATCTCGACCATAAAGTCGTTGCCGTGATGGCTGGCGACCACGGGGTGGCTCGCCAGGGAGTAAGCGCTTACCCTCCGGACGTAACACAGCAGATGGTGCTGAATTTCTTGCAAGGCGGCGCAGCCATCAACGTACTTGCTCGACATACTGGGGCGCGTGTGGTGGTGGTTGATATGGGCGTAGCCGCTGATTTGCCGCCGCATCCAGACCTAAAAATCAAGAAGATTGCTTATGGAACCGAAAACATCGCCACTGGAGCGGCAATGAGCCGCTCACAGGCTGAGCAGGCTATCCGAAATGGGGCAGATGTGATACTTGAAGAGATCGCTCGCGGGCTGGACATCCTGGCAACGGGTGACATGGGCATTGGAAATACCACCCCCTCCGCCGCCATCGCCGTGTCAATAACCGGACTACCCGTCGAGTCTATCGTTGGTCGCGGCACTGGTATCGACGAAGCCGGGCTGAAACGAAAGGTCGCCGCAGTACGGAGCGCTCTGGAAGTTAATCAGCCCAATCCCCATGATGGATTGGATGTTCTGGCTAAAGTTGGCGGATTTGAGATTGCCGGGTTGGTGGGCGCAATCCTGGCAGCCGCAGCACATCGCCGTCCAGTAGTGATCGATGGGTTTATCTCCACTGCGGCGGCCATGATCGCCGTCAGCCTTTGCCCGCTGGCAGGCGGTTACTTGATCGCCTCTCACGCGTCGCAGGAATTGGGTCACAGGCACATGCTGGAATCGTTGCAGCTTAAACCGCTGCTTGACCTGGAGCTGCGCTTGGGTGAAGGAACCGGAGCCGTTTTAGCGATGTCGATTGTCGAAGCCGCCTGTAAAATCCTGAGCGAAATGGCCACATTCGATGAAGCCGGCGTATCCAAAAAAAGTGCAGGGTGATAGATGCAAGATGAAGGCACACAGGATACGAAAGGGCGCACACCTTTACCTTTGCCAGGGGTGGGATTCCTGGCAGCCGTCCAGTTTCTCACCATCGCTCCCCCGATCATTCGGCGCCCCTTTTCTGCCAGGGAAATCGGCGGGGCTGTAGCTTATTTCCCGCTGGTAGGTGCAATACTTGGAGCACTCCTGGCAATATCTGACGCCCTCCTGGCGGGGATCTTCCCGTCTCCTGTGCGGAGCGCCTTATTGCTCTCTCTATGGGTACTGCTAACTGGAGCCCTGCATCTGGATGGCTTCCTGGACAGCCTGGATGGCCTCCTCGGAGGCGGCACGCCCGAAAATAGATTGGCGATCATGCGGGATGAGCGTGTGGGCGCATTTGCCCTGGCAGGAGGAATCTTATTGTTGTTGCTGAAATTCAGCGCACTGCTTTCCATGCCAGAGCGTTGGGCTGCACTAGTCATCGCACCGACCTTGAGTCGCTGGGGTATGAGCCTGGCAATCGTCGCTTTCCCGTATGCCCGATCAGAGGGATTGGGGCGGGTTATGAAAGATCACGCTACCTGGCTGCATGCCAGCGCAGCCGCATTGACAGCCCTGGCCATCGCCTGGTTCTATGGGCAACGGAGCGGATTGATTCTGCTTGCAGTATCTGCTCTCACCGTAATCCTGGTAGCGCGCTTTGTTTTAAAACGTATTCCCGGCTTGACCGGCGATATCTATGGCGCGCTCAATGAGCTTCTCGAGGTCTTGACCTTACTCACATGGGAAATCTTACATTAATCCTTGGCGGGGCGCGCAGCGGCAAGTCCACCTTTGCCCTAAATCTGGCGGAAAAAATCAGGGGGTGTGTGGCATTCATCGCTACCGCTCAGGCCGGTGACCCGGAGATGGCAGCTCGTATTGCTGCTCACCAACGCCAGCGTCCAGCCGATTGGCGCACGCTGGAGATTCCCCATGCGATCGCCGCAACTTGGCTGGGGCAAGAAATAGATGCCGATCTGATCATCCTGGACTGCCTGACCCTGTTGGTTTCTAACCTGGCCGTAATGGCCTCTCCCGATGTAGATCATCCAAATGAGGGGAAATTCACCGAGCTGGTATGCAGCGAGATCAACACGCTGATCGACCTGATTCAAAACAGCCCCGGGGACTGGATTGTCATTTCGAATGAGGTGGGGTTAGGCCTGGTGCCACCATATCCATTAGGTCGCATTTACCGAGATTGGCTGGGTTGGGCCAATCAGCGCCTCGCCACTGTCGCTTCTGAGGTTTACCTGCTGGTGGCGGGTATACCCGTGCCCATTCACAACTATAGGTTATGAAATGCCCAGGAGAAAACCTGACCGCAGCCCCATCTAGTAAGTTATCTGTCCTGCCGCGGCTTCGTCCAACAACCACACTAATTCCCCCTCTACCGGATTAACCCTTTGCACGGGCAAAACGAGGGACTTTTCCGGGGTTGTTAGCGTCGCAGCCACTGTAGACGCTTTGGCTTCGCCGGCAACAATCAGAGCCACGCGGCGGGCGGCGTTGATGACCGGTAAGGTAACCGTCACGCGGCTTACCAATGGTGGCGGCGGTTGATGATGATCCACAGCCACGACCCAGCGCGCAGTTTCATTAATTGCCGGGCTTCCTGGGAAGAGCGAGGCGATATGACCATCCTCCCCCATGCCCAGCAAGATCAAGTCGAAGTGAGGGAAAGCTGTTTCACTGCCGAAATAGCTTGAAATTGCAATCTCATAACTGGCGGCTGCCTGATCCGGCGGTATTTCACCCCGAATGCGGTGAACGTTTTCGGCAGGCAGATCTACCTTAGAGATCAATACCTCGCCTGCCATGCGGTAATTGCTATCAGGGTGATCCGGTGGTACACACCGCTCATCGCCCCAGAAGATGTGCACCTGAGACCAGTCCACTGCCTGCTTATACGGCGAGCTAGCAAGCAGAGTGTACACCGCTCTCGGCGTGGAGCCACCGGATAGCATCATGGCGAAGCGATCCTGCACCGCCAGCGTCTCTTGCATGGCTGATAAGATGTAGCCGGCAGCCCAACCAGCTAACACCTCAATATTCTGAAATACGTGGGTCTTTGAATTAATAGCCGAAGCGCTGCTCTTTCCAGACATCTGCCTCGTTATGGTAGCCTGCCTGCTCCCAAAAACCCAGCCGGTCTTGCGCCATGAACTCTAGTCCGCGAATCCATTTACCACCCTTCCAGAAGTATGGCGTCGCAAAATCGGTTCCAGGGATGTTGCCCACCACGCCTCTTAGCGGGTAGCCGTGGTCTGGCTCGAGTGGCTCACCATTGAAGTGTGTCGCCAGCAGAAAATTGGGCGCCAATGCCACCTCGAGAGGGATATTCACAGTAAATCCATATTCGCAATGCTGCATCAAGTGCCGTGCGGTTGGCTTGAGTTTGATATAGCCCTGATCAATCAGGGTTTTGATCGAGACACCCTCCCACTCGGTATCAAATTTGCTCCAGCGCGTCACGCAGTGGATATCCATAGATATCTTGGTGCGAGGCAGCTTATTGAACTCATCCCAGTTCCAAACCACCTCCTCTTCGACCTCTCCAAATACACGCAAATCCCAGGTCGCGGGGTTAAAACGCGGCGTTGGGCCATAATGCAACACCGGGAAACGGTTGGTTAATGACTGTCCTGGTGGTAAGCGACCCTCCTGCTTGATCCGTTCTTCATCATCTCGACGTCCAAAAACGCTTTTAAGCATAACAACCTCCACAATTATTGCATGAGTTGGGCATTCATTGCTTCATTTCAATGAGCTCGATACGCCCCGCAAAAGACACAGTAAATACAAAATGCCAAGGCGACGGTTAATTCAGCAGTCATGTCGTTTTACAGCGATTATCTCTTTGCTGTGTAATTACTTAGACAACCTTCTCTAATTGGATTATACCTGTCAAGAAAGAACTTGTGGGCACACAGCCATTAACAAAATATTACAATCTATCGTAAAAATCGAGATTTTGTACTCGATTTTATTCTTGGGATTAAGCGTAAATCAATTAAGCTACAATAGTTGTTGAGACTAGCGAATTCATCACAAACATTTGCATATACAAGGTGGTTATGATAAACTTAGAAAATAGTTGCAAGTGAGGAGGAAGCTATGTTATATGAAGACCGCATCCGTCGTGAACGAGCAGAGATGTCCAAAAGCTTCGCCAAGCTGGCGGATTTTTTGCTTAATTCATACATAGAAGCCGCATTCATGACCGCCAGCGAACTTGCCCACACCCTGGATTTAGACGCAGCTACGGTTGTCCGCTTTTCACAATTTCTTGGCTACTCTGGCTTCCCCGAGCTACAACGCGAAATACGCAGCCGCGTGAAAAAAGACCTGCTGATCCGCCCTAAGCAAGCGGAGGACGACAATTCAACACCAGGGATTGTCTCCAGAGCGATGCAGGAGTTAAATCTGGCACTCGAACAGACACGCATCACCCTGGATACTGATGCCGTGGAACGCCTTGTGGAACAGATTGGCAACGTCAGGCGGACCGTGGTGCTGGCCGAAGGCCCTGCCCAACCCACTGCCTACAGCCTGGTGCACTACTTTGAGCAGGGGGGTTTTCCCATATATATTGCACGACCCGGCATCGCTGACCTGGCGCGCACCGTCAATACTGCCACCTCTCAAGACCTATTCCTGGCAATTGAGGTTGCGGGACAATCCCCTTATATCGCACGCGCCTTGGGCGAAGCCAAGGCAAAAAACATCCCTACCGCAGCTATTGTAGGCGCTTCATCTCTGGCTTCCGCACGTGCCGCGGATATCGTACTCGCAGCACATGCTCACCCCTCATTGGGGGTTGGCATACTAACCATCGAGGCAATCGTGTACGCATTTGCCCAGGTGCTGCGCCTGCGGTATGCCGATAATTTTGTTGGAACCGAACAAGCCATCGCGGAACTCACCGCGCGAATTCAAACAAACACCGATTAATACTATGCGCATCATACGCTACCAAACCAAGAACGACCCCCCACAATACGGCTGGGTGCTTGAAAATGCAGTTGGAGCCATTGAAGGCGACCCCTTCGGAGAATTCCGGCGCCTGGAAGCTAACCAAAATCTCGACTCGGTGCGTCTACTGGCTCCTGTACTGCCAGGGAAGATCATCTGCGTTGGGCGCAATTACGCAGCCCACGCCCGGGAACACGACGCTGAAGTTCCCGAGGTGCCCCTGTTATTCCTCAAAGCGCCTTCAGCGGTGATTGGACCAGGCGATAAAATTGTCCTTCCACCCCAATCGCAGCAGGTCGAGCATGAAGCCGAGCTAGCAGTGGTCATAGGTCGGCGCGGGCGGTGGATATCCCCCGAGGAAGCCCTGGAACACGTCATGGGGTATACTATTGGCAATGATGTCACCGCACGCGATCTCCAATTTCGTGATAACCAGTGGACGCGCGCCAAAGGCTTTGACACTTTCTGTCCCCTAGGACCCTGGATCCAGACTGATTTTGACCCTACCGACACTCTGATCACCTGCCATGTCAACGGGGAGATGCGCCAAATGGCTTCCACTCGAGATATGGTCTTTAGCGTCCGCCAGCTTATCGCATTTGCATCTTCCATCATGACTTTGGAGCCGGGTGATATCATCATGACTGGCACGCCGTCTGGGGTCAGCCCGTTACAGCCCGGAGATACGGTCAAAGTCTCGATTGAAGGTTTGGGTGAATTGGAGAATAGCGTAGTCTCCCAACCACCTCGCTAATGCCCGAAGGAATTCGTCTTCCGATATCTCTCGATATCCATACCGCAGTCCAGACCGCACTGGTCATTGTGGGACTGCTGATCGTGCTATTCTTCTGGCTAGGGATTCGCTCGATCCGCACTGCACGGCGTCTGCGCTTCTTTCGAATGCGCCGCGACCGAATGGTGCGCGGCTGGCGTTTGATCATCACCGCCATCATCTTGATCCCTATCGCTATCCTGTTGAATCGTCGGTTGGAACCTTTGATATATACTTATTACCAACCTACGGTCACGGTAACGCAAACGCCTACTATCACGATTACACCCACCATAAGTCAAACGCCAACCATTACCCTGACACCAACCATCACGCTGACGCCTCTCGTCTCTAACACACCGACAATCACACCCACGCCATTTATACCGCCCGCAATAGAGGCTCGCTTTGAAAGCACGATCACACCCAACCCTGAATCAGTATTCAGCCCGCTAACCTTCACTGATGGGCTGGATGCTCTCTACCGACCCCTCAAGGAGGGCACAGTTTTTGAAAATCCCGTCGAGCATATGTACGCTGTCTTCAGCTATGATGGCATGATTAGGGGGTCGCAATGGACAGCTTTATGGTATCGTAACGGGGAGCTGGTTCATTTTGAGACTTTACCTTGGGATGGCGAGACGGGTGGTCTGGGTTACACAGACTGGCAGCCCCAACCCGAAGAATGGTTTACGGGAACTTACGAGGTGCAGATATTCGTTGGTAGGGATTGGAAGGTATCCGGTACTTTCACTGTAGAAGGTGAACCACCTACACCAGTGCCAACCGCCACGCCAACCACCACGCCGACCTCCACATACACACCCACGTCAACAAAAACTCGTCTTCCAACCCGCACGTACACACCCATCCCCCCAACGAGGCCACCCTACATTAGCCCCACACCGACAAAAACCCCGACCCCCTGGCCCACATTGACGCGCACGCCTATCACCCCAAGCATCACCCCCCAGCCAACCCGAACCAGAACAGTTACCCCGTCACCCTAGCTCGTGATTTAATTATCCAAGAGTTCTGCACAACCCGTCTCTTTTTCTACTGCTTCAAATCCCCACTTGAAAATTAAACGATACCCTCCCGCTCCATGCGGGATAGGGCGCGGGCGATCTGGCTGGCGACATTGGCGTTGTTTAACAGCAGGCCAAGATTGGCGCGCAAGCTGGATCCCTCAGTCAATTCGGATACCCTGCTCAACAAAAAGGGGGTAACTTCTTTTCCGGTTATCTTTTCTGTCTGAGCTGCTTTTAGAGCCGCTCGCACCGCTTTTTTCACTGCCTCGCTAGGCAAGGCGACTTCATCTGGCGGTGGAACAGTGACCAGTATGGCGCTTTTCATACCGAGTGCCCAATGTGAGCGTGCCAGGAATGCAACTTCCTCGGGAGTATCTGCGCGAGTGCTGGTTTTCAGCCCGCTACGGCTAGAATAAAAAGCGGGGAAATCGTCTGTCTGGTAGCCAACCACTGGCACCCCCCAGGTTTCTAGATATTCCAAAGTTGCTTGTAGATCAAGGATGGCTTTGGCGCCCGCGCACACAACAATCATGGGGATGTTCGCCAGGGCGGGTAAATCTGCAGAGACATCAAAAGCTCCTTTGCGCCGGGAGCTGAGCTCAAAATGCACCCCACCAATACCCCCGGTAGCAAAAACATGTATCCCAACCGCGTGGGCAGCATACATGGTGCCAGCCACTGTCGTTCCACCGCTAGCCAGGGAAGCAATCGCCGGGGCGAAGTCACGCAGGCTAATTTTGAGCAATTCACCACCTGAGGTCGCCAAAAAGCTCAATTGAGCTGGCACCATACCCACCTGCACGCGTCCATCAATCACGCCGATAGTTGCAGGTGTGACGCCCTGGTTGCGCACTTCATCCTCCATATTATCTGCCAGAGTGAGGTTATCGGGATATGGCAAACCGTGGGTGATGACGGTGGTCTCAAGGGCTACCAAAGGAAGATTAAGCTCCAAGGCGTGCGTAACCTCTTGAGTGAGCGAGAAATATGGGGGCAATTTTTTTATCTTCGAGGAGCTAGATAACCAATTGGTCATACAATTTTTCCAGGGACAAATCCGGAACCACTGCGCCGCGGAAACGTAACGTGAGAGATGCCGCAGAAACACCAAGCCGCACTGCATCATCAAGTGGGATGTCGTTTAACAATGCAAAAATCACAGTCGCCGTGAGTGCATCACCAGCACCCGTTGGATCTAAAATGGATGTTTTGATGGCTGGGATATAACCAGAACTCTCCGAAGTCGCATAACATAACCCTTGCTCTGCCATGGTGATGATAACGATATCTACACCCTGTGATATGAGATACTTAGCCACCTCTAACGCCTGGCGACGTCCACCGACTGGCGAAGTTCGCTCGGATAATACTGCGGCTTCAGCGTTATTTGGGATCATCAAAAAAAATCGCGATAAGTAAGGGCGCAAGCGGACCGCCAGTGAAACCGAGGTAGGATCGGCGCATATAGGCAGATGCGCCCGGCGCGCCAGCGACATCACGGTGCGGAGCGTATCCTTGGGCAAATTGGCATCGACAAAGAGAATGGAGGCTTCTTTGAACAGCGCAGCCTGCTCACGGATAAACTGGGGCGTCAGGCTGTTGATAGCGCGCATATCATCGAGCGCAAATTGCAACTCCCCTTGACTATCTATTATCGCCAGATAAGAGTTTGTCACATATTGGGAAGTGCGCAAAACTCGCTCCGGATTCACTCCGGCAGCAACCAAGCCTTGCAACAGGCGATCCCCCTCATCATCCTCTCCTACCACGCTAATCAGGTTTACAGGTTGCCCTAAGCGAACCAGATTCTCTGCAACATTGCGGGCTACCCCGCCATAGGAGGAGCGAATCACCGCCGGTGTCGAAGTCTTTGACCGCAGCTCTCCCCGCAGCCTGCCAACAATATCCACGCCTGCCGCACCAATGACCAGCACTGGACCATCTGGATTTGGGGAAATGCTATCAAACATCGCCTTAGCCTCCGTTGCCAGACTCAGCCGCCTGGGGACCAGTCGGTAATGGACCTTGTGGTGTTGGTCCAGTTAGAGACGGTCCTACCAGCCAGCGACCAATAAAGCGTGCAAGGAAAGCCATCACCTCGGAAATCCTCTGCTTTTCTGCGATCAATTTCCCGAGTTTCTCGCGGTGCTCCAGCACTTTCACCGGGTCAGTCTCCTGGCTTTCAAGCTTTTCGAGCTCACGTTCCGAACGCTCATAATCGGCATATGCTTCTCGCATCTGGGTATGATAAGCTAAAATCAGAGCACGAATTGCGTCATCGGTGTGGATATCGGGGGTGCTGATCATTTTTTTGAAAGTTGCAATGGGCACCATCTGAATCAGCCGCAGGGTCTCGTTGATTTTATACTGCCAACGCAAACCATTAAATACCGCTGGATTATTTTTCATCAGGTTGTCATGGGTAATGCGCCAAGCTTCCTGATGGCGCACGGGGATGAGCTGGGCTGGAAAATCCCAAGTTCCAACTCCAACCCAATCGATTTCAGCACCGCGCGCCAGCTTGGTCTCCTCAGCCCGCTCATAGAACAGGTCGGTGATTTGCGGGCGTGAAACGTATTCAATACCATCCACATTTTCTATGGGAGGCGTGCCAATTGGCTCTTCTGAACCGGATAGTCTCCGGCTTTCTTTCATGAGCTCCAGTTCATATTCTTGGGCTTTCTTTAATTCCGGTTCTTGAATCATCGCCAAGAACTCATTCAAGGTGTGTTGGGCAAAGAAATCCAGCAATGCACCGCGGATCTGGATGCCCACACTCAGATTCCATACTTGCTGGCTTTGTTGGAAGATGAGGTTTTCTATAGCTCTTGGATCTTGAAAAGGATAGGGTTGTTCATACGAAGGTTCAATATGATTTCGAAAAACGCTGTAGACTACCTGCACATCTTTGGCAGCCACGCGGATGCCATCCTGCGACCGCCCGCGAATATCAAAAGATTCTTTCTGATCACGCAAGTCAATCACTTTGCGCAAACGCTCGAAACCGTCCAGGGTGACAGGTTGTCTCACCGTTGGGCCAACAACCCTTGGCACCCCATCCATCTTTTCGAAAAGCGCGGCATTTTCCAGGTGCACACATACTTTTCCAGGACCACCGATCAGGTACAATGGCAAATGCTCCTCCAGTGGTCGCTGGCTGGCATTCTGGATGTTGATGACATTACGGGGATTGATTAATGCCGCCTGCATTAAAAAATGCTCGGAGCAGGAGATGTCTGGTATATCGTAGACATCTGCTTGATACTGACTGGCGATCTTAAATGCCAGCCAGCAGGCAAACGCCAGCAGCAAGATATGACGGAATACGCCCGCACCGAACAACCATTGAAGTGGGATTTCAAATATCAGCGGCTCGAATGAGATCGCCTCTGGGTTTGCGTACGCACCACAGAAATGAACAGCAGCTTCTTCAGGTGGAAGAGCAACAATCGTCTCCCGCACTTGGCAAATCACATAAAACACCTGATCAAAAACCAGATTGGGGTCAATGGCACCAGCAAGCTTCTCCAGCGGTTGGATTGCCAAAAGCACCCATAACCCTGCGCCTACCAGGGTAATTGCGAACCAGCGGAGTATCGCCCAGCCAGAACCGAAGTCGAAAAACCAGGCAGTCAGCAGATCAAGGGCGCCGAAGACAGGATCTTTAAGAGGAGCCAGCCAGCGAAGCCAGTCTGTGATCATCGCGTTCAGGCTTAGTTCGTATTTCATAGTCCTGGGCTTACGGTTTCGGTTCATTAGCCAGCCTACAACCTGCGCAACCATTCGATGATGGTAATCAACTGCGACTCTTCTCCGGATAAACGTTGATGCAACCGGGTATCATGCAAACACTGACCTAGAGTACCCCGCAACAAACGCTCCAATACCACGCGCATCTGGATGCGGGCTTCCGCTTGCGAGGGTGGCTTTGGAGATTGCAGCAAGCTGCTCTCAATACGGCGAGTAGCCCAAAATGCAAACTCGCGCTGGGCATCCTTCTCACCTTCGTGGATGCTATAGCTCCTCCGCCGGTTAATGTAATCCCGTTCGGCTTCCGCGCGCAGGCGCCAAAACGACACCCATTGGTCCTCCAGTTGTTGATCGATCTTTTTTTCAAAGCGCAGGTTACGAATTGGAGCAGCTAGCACCCGGATTCCACGTTCTCGCAACATGGCAAACTCACGGCTCTCGACCAGTCTTCCCGTTGGTTTACCCACTTGGTTAATCTCTAGCACATAAGGGCGTGTCAAGCGCTCAAAGATCTTATCCTGGATGACCTGGAAAGCAGTCTGTCCACCATAATCTTCCAGCCTGGAAAAGAGCTCTTCAAAGGTAAAGCGACGCAAGTATTCGCGCCAGAGATCCACCGCCAAATAAGCCGGGAATTGGTACCAGGGGATTTGTCGCTTTTCGGGTATTGGCATATTGACCATCGGATCAACTGCCTCACCAGTGACGATTAAACGCACCGCTTCAGGATTGTATCCAAAACGAGTGTGCGAATCGCTCTGCATGTACTCACGCAGCCAACTGTACAACCCGCGGTCTGCCGGGACACCCGAGAGCTGGTTAGGCCGATGGTCTGGATCGATGAGCGTAACTGTATGGATATTCGGTACAACTTCCACTGCATCACGTGTCTCCCCGCTGGTTTCGAAACGGCGTTTCTGGCGCTCCTCATGATCTTCCTCAGCCTCATTCTCTTGATCCCATGGTGCGAAGGGATACATCTCATCTGCCAAAGGACCTAACGCCGGAACGTGGGAGATCTTTTGGTGCAGGTCAACCGAGCCAGCCAGATACTCGCCGGGCAATGTAAAGACCAACCCAGGACCCACACTGCGCGTGAATTGGGTGCGCGTGCGCAACACCGCAGCACTGGCAGTATCCAGCACGATCACACCCCGGCGGTGTGGTTTATCCCTCGGGTAGCGGTCGGGGATATCACCATTATCAATCTTGATAGCCGGTCCGTGCCGACCAATGGCGTAGGAAAACAGGTAATTTGACGCCAGAATACGCTGGCCAAAATTGCGCACTGGAAGGGCAAATTGGGCGAAGAAGGCAATCCAAAACAGGAAGGCAGCAACAACCAAGACCATATCCCGAAAAAAAACCATCACACCTTCGGGAATTCGATCCCACATGAGCAGGAAGAACTTGACAACCCCCTTGATCAGCTCCCACAGCGAGAAATCGGGAGAAGCTCGGTTCGCCAGATATAGGTATAGGAGAATGACGAACAAGCTGACCAGGATGATTTGCACCTTGTAGGCTTGCTTCGCCAGCCTTTGATCCATACCACTGATTGTATATCAAAAACCGCGAATAGGGCAACACTCAAAAAATGGCTCTGTTAGATAATCCCTGGTCAAGACTAGATGTAATTGGGTGTGTTTGGGTAATGACCCGCACACACCCAACTATTCTTCCCCACCAATACATAGATCTAATAAACTCTGCTGTGATAGAATGTGCCTATGTTGTACATCCTCAGCGGCTTGGCAGTGGTTGTTTTAATGGAGTGGTTCCTGATCACCGCTTGGTTAAGCAGGTCGCAGACTGCTTGGCAGTACAAT